>NZ_JBIVKQ010000014.1:0-175322 GCF_044750845.1 Streptomyces sp. NPDC088766
GGGGGGGGGGGGGGGGGGGGGGGGGGGGGGGGGGGGGGGGGGGGGGGGGGGGGGGGGGGGGGGGGGGGGGGGGGGGGGGGGGGGGGGGGGGGGGGCCCCCCCCCCCCCCCCCCCCCCCCCCCCGCGCCCGGCGCCCGCCGGCCGGCTCAGAGTCCGGCCCGCGCCCGGGTGGGAACGGGTTCCGGCAGCAGCGGATAGCGGGCCGACAGCCGCATCGCGCCCTCGGTGACCGCCGGATCGTGCGAGGCCGCCTGCACACCGTCGAGGTAGGCGTGCGCGGCCGCCTCGAACACGGCGTCCACCGCGGCCAGTTCGGCGGCCAGTGCCTCGCCGCGCTCCCGGGCCCGTTCCGCCTGCGTCTCCTGCTCACGCCGGGCCCCCGCCGCCGCGGCCACGGCCCGCGAGAGTGCCGTCTCGGCCTTCTCGAGGTTGCGGTGGTGGTGGCGGTAGGCGGCGACGAAGGGATGTTCCTCGGACAGGGCCAGCAGGAAGGCGATCCCGCCGGAGAGCAGCAGCAGCGAGATGAAGGTGACGGCGACCGTGTGCTGGTCCAGGTGGAGCTGCTCCAGCACGGTGGGCGCCGGGGGCAGGTCGACGCCCATCTGGCGGGCTAGGTCCTCCATGCCCCCGTCGGGGGCATCCCGGAACACGATCCGTGCCCGCAGATCGCCCAGGTACCAGGCGGCCCAGCCCCACACCGACGCCAGCGCCGCCGCCACCGGCAGCACCACCCACAGCGAGGCGGTGGCCCCGCGCCGGCGCCACTGCCGGCCGGCCTGGAAGGGTCCGGCCGTCATGACGACCCCGACGGCGGCCGACAGCAGGTAGGCGCTCAGCCTGCCCTCCGGCGTCCCGTCGTGGATCGCCAGGAACAGCGTGACGTACACCGGGAGTTCGACGAGGACCAGCAGCGCGGCGAGGGCCAACCGGGGCCGGCGGGCCATGGCCGCGGTCTCGGTCAGGCCCTCCCAGTGCGCCGCCGGCGGCACGGCGACGGGCACGGGTTCCGGCTCGAAGTCGTCGTCCGGGTCGGAGGCGTACGGCGAGGCGGGCTCCGCGGCCGGGTCCCGGCCAAGGTCGCGGTCGGGGCCGCCGGGGGCGATGCGTCCCGCCAGCCGGGGCAGCACGCGGTCGCGGCTGTCCTCGCGGGCGGCGATCCGGGCGGCCGCCCGGTCCAGCCGGCCGGCGGCCGCGAGCCGGCGGCGCGTCTCCTCCGCCTGGGCGTCACGGGCCCGGCGGGCGTCCTCCTCGCGGGCCGCGGTGTCGGCGTACAGGCGTGCCGAGTCGCGCAGTTCGCGTTCCTCGCGCTCGTGGTGGCGGGCCACGGTCCGGTCCCGGGCGTGGCCGCGCAGTCCGGTCAGCCGGCCGAAGTAGGGCAGGCGGTGGACGGAGCCGAGGACGTACGGGTTGAGGGTGCCGTCGCCGGCGGCGCGGCGGCCGGCGTTCTCGGCCTGCGCGAGGAGCTGTCTGGCCTCTTTGGTCTCGGTCGGCGGGACGGGCCCGCGCGGTGCGGTGGCGCCGCCGGTACGGCCGAGGCCGGGGGCGCGGCCCCGGCCGCGCCGGAAGGGCAGGCCGTACCTGAGCCTGCGGGGCTCCTCAGGCCCCGTATCCGTCGTCGACACCGACCTTCACCTCCTTCTCCAGGACCTGCTGCCAGAACTGGCTCATCTGCTCGACGCGTTCGGGTGTGGTCCGGCCGCCGCGCATGGCGAAGCCGACGCGGTGGACGGTGGTGTCGGGCAGCTCGGGCAGTCCGCGTACGGCGACCAGGGCGGCGACGGCCTCGTCCCGCTGGGCGGGTGTCTCCAGCTCGAACCTGGAGAGCCGGAAGTCGGGGTCGGACTGGTCGAAGTCGCTGATCACCAGGACGTGGTAGGTGCCGTCGCCGTCGCGGGGCACCTTGGCGGCGCGTTCGAGTCCGCCGAGGACGTCCGAGCCGGGCTGGCGCCGGCGGGCGCAGTCCAGCATCTTCTCGGCGCCCGCCTCGGCGAGGACGCGGGTCTGTTCCCACAGGCTCTTGCGGTCGGAGCGCTGGTCGTCGTCCGGGTCGAGGTCCATCCGCGGCACCTGGCAGGAGGAGGCGGTGGAGGCCGCGGTGATGGGCGCGTAGGAGACGTAGCGGCATTTCTGGTCGGCCAGGAAGCCGGGCACGGTCGCCTTGAGTTTCTCCTTGGCGCGGAAGCCGTTCTCGCTGTCTGCTCCGGAGCCGGAGCCGTCGACGACGACCGTGCAGTCGGCGGAGAGCCGGTCGGGTCCGTCGAGCACCCCGCACCCCGTCAGCAGCAGGGCCGCGGCGCCCAGGGCGGCGGTCACCCGTGCGGTGCGCGTGGCGGCGTGGTGGGCGGTGCGGTGTGCGGCGTGGCCGGTGGCCTGCCGGGCCGTACGGCGTGCGGCGTGCTGTGCGGTGCTCATCGGGTCCCCCGTTCTCCCCGGCCGGCCGCCGCGGCCGCCGGCCCGATCCTCTGCTCCAGGATGTGCAGGGCCCTGCGGACCAGGGCGTCGTCGAGCATCCAGTCCGGTGCTCCCGTCCATATCTCGTCGGGTGCCGCCAGGGCCGGGCCGGCCGTGGCCCACTCGGGTGGGCCGGGCGGCTCGGGCACGTCGGGCGGCTCGGTCCGGTGGTCGCCGCGCGCGCGGGCCAGGCGTTCGGCGCGGCGCTCGGCCCGGCGACGGGCGCGTGCCCGGGCGCGCGTGTGGGCGGCTTCGTAGTGGGCGAGTTCCTGGTCGGCGCAGGCGGCGAGGGCCAGGCCGCGCTGCTGGCAGGCCGTCACCTCCGTGCGCCACTGCGACACCCAGCCGCCGAAGCGGGCCAGGGCCGCGGGCACGTCCTCGCGCCGGTGGTCGTACTCCGTCACGATCCGCGCGGACTCCGCGTGGACGCGGTCGATGTGGGCCGCGTGCCGTGTGACGAACCGGGACCGCAGGTCCTCCAGTGCCATCCGCAGCCCGTGTTCGAGCTGGCGGGCGTAGTGCTCGGGGCCGACGCCGGCCCGTCCGTCCCGCTTGCCGCGACGGGTGGCCCGCCAGCGGGTGCGCGCGGTGAGGCGGCTGCGGCCGTAGTCCGTCGGGACGGACTTCACCTCGCTCATGGGATCCCCCTCGTCGATGACCCGGATCGCCCCTGTGGGCCGCGTGCGGGCACGGCGACGGTGCCCTGGCCGGGGCGAAGGCCCCGCCGGAATCCGGGATTTGGCGCAGCCTAGGGGAAAAAAGAACGCCGGAGGGAGGGATTTCCGACACCGGATTTCCGGCCGTCCGGGAATCGACCGGAGATCGACCGGAGGGCGACCGGAGTGGTGTCGGCGTTCCTGGAAAACTTCCGAAAACACCGGTGGGGCGGGCGGGAACCGGAATAGTCTTCGCTTCCGCTTCGGGCCGCGGAGACCCGTACAAGCGAATAGATCTTCGAATGCATGCCGGTGCGCGCCGGATGCGTTCAGGGAGTACAGGGGCGCAAGGGGGGGCGCATGGCCGAGTACGACGCCGACACGGCGCGCGAGGTGCGGATCGCCGACGGGTACTTCCCCGTCGAGACGCTCGGCCCCGGCCGCCGGCTGGCCCTGTGGTTCCAGGGCTGCGCCCTCGCCTGCCCCGGCTGCATGTCCCGGCACACCTGGGACCCGGCGGGCGGGCGGACGGTCACCGTGGGCGAACTTCTCCGGCTGTGGCAGGCCGCGCTGGACCGTGGCGCGCAGGGCCTGACGGTCAGCGGCGGGGAGCCGCTGGCCCAGCCGGCCGCGCTGGCCGCGCTGCTGAGGGGCGCCGACCGGCTGCGCCGCCGCGGCGACGGCCCGCGCGCGGACCTGCTGGTCTACACCGGCCACGAACCGGGCGAGGTACCGGCGCGGGTGTGGTCGGCGCTGGCGGGCGCGGACGCGGTGGTGACGGGGCGGTTCCGGGTCGCCGAGCCGACCGACCTGGTCTGGCGCGGCTCGGCCAACCAGCGTCTGGTCCCCCGCACCCGCCTGGGCACCGCCCGCTACGGCCCTCACCTCACCCGCGCGTACGCCCCCGGCCCCCGGGTGACGCTGCGCGCCGACGGTACGGCCACCCGCCTGTACGGCGTCCCGGCCCGCGGTGAACTGCGCCGGCTGGAGCTGCGCCTGGCGGCGTCGGGCGTACGGCTGAGGGGGCCGAGTTGGCGGGGGTGAGGGAGCGGGCGGCGGTCGGCGCGCCCTTCGGCGGCACCGGTCCCCGCCCCGTGGGCCGGCTGCGTCTCCTACGCCCCCGGTGTCTGCGGAACCTTCGCGTCGAAGTGGCTCGCCGCATCCGGATACCGGGTCACGATGTGCACGGACCAGTCGGGGTCCGCGGTGAGGGCGTCCTCTATGGACCAGCGCAACCACTCGGCGCTGGTGCGGCGGTCCAGGCCGCCACGGCCCGCGCCCAGCAGGGGGAAACAGATCGAACGCAGGCCGGCGGCGCGTTCCTGGCGGGCCCTGGCGAAGCAGGCCGCGACCGCGGTGGCGATGTCCTGCGGGTCGACGCGGTAGCCGAGGCCGTCGGGTATCGCGAGGGCCGCGTGGTAGACGCGGCGCACCCCTCGCTCGGCGAGGGCACCGGGCCCGGTGGGCACCACGGTGCCGGGCCGCAGGGGCAGGACACCGGGCCTGGCGCGTACCCAGGCGGCGAGTTCCTCGGCCAGGACGTCGGTCGCCGGCCCCTCGGGGCTGCGGCCGACGACCGCCGACCGGCGCAGCGCCCCCGAGACGGTGGGCCGGAACGACTTGGACATCTCCAGGTGGATGTTCTCCGAGGAGACGAGGACATCGATGTCCCGCAGCAGTTCGATGGGCGAGACGTGCACGGTGACCGGCCGGCTCCCGGCCCGTCCCGGCAGCCCGGTGTGCGGCACCGGCGCGGGGCGTGCCCCGGCCGGGCGGGCGGCGGGGCGGGGGCCGGGCGCGGCGGGCCGGGGTGCGCGGACGACCGGTTCGCGGGCCTCGGCGAGGATGGCCCCCGCCATCTGCTCGACGACCCGCCGCTCCTGGCTGTGCCGGTAGCGCTCGTCGCTCACCCCGTACACCTGGGCCGCCGCCCGGCGCCGGTCCGCGGCCGGGTCGCCCCGGTGACCGGGCAGCAGACCGAAGGTGCACTGGGCGGCGCGGCCGATGAGGTCGTCGGTGCCGAGCCTCTCGGCGGCGGCGCGGACGAGCCGTTCCGCCCCGTCGGCCAGGTCGTCCTCGCCCTCGGCGTATCCGGCGTGCAGGGTGACCGCGCGCAGCCCTCGGGGCACCAGCGACTGCAGCGCGGGCAGGCCGCCACGGCGCAGGTTCCGCAGTTCCCGTTCGAGGTCGGCACGGTCCGGCAGACCGTCAGGGTTCATGCCGGTCAACATATCGGCGCCGGTGCCGCGACCGCCGGGTGTTCGGCAAGCGCGGGCGGTGCCGGAGCGGGGGCGGTACGGCGGTCGTGTTTCCGTTCCGGCGCGCTCCCCGGGACGCCTTCGCCCTGCCACGGAATTCCCCGTGGTCCGCACCGGCGACGAAATCGCATATCCATCCGAATTCTTTTTCGTCACGCCCGCACCGGCCGCCCTTCGCTTCCCGTTCTCACCGCACCAGCCGTTCTCACCGCACCAGCCGTTCTCACCGTGCCCGCCGTTCTCACCGTGCCCGCCGTTGCGCCTGTTCCGCCCGTTCCACCCGTCCGCACCCGGACCGCTCGGTCCTTTTAGTCCGCAGGTGAATTCCATGACGTTTCCTGCTGATCCCGGTGGCCCCGGCGAGGACCTCGTCCCGCCGACGCTCTACGAGCCGGAACCGGCGCCCGGCGGCCTGCCCGCGCCCGACCCGCGAGGTGATCCGGGCACACTGCCGCCCACCCTGGCCGCCCGCTTCGTGGCGCGCGAGCGCCTGCCGAGGCGCGGTGAGCAGACCGTGCACCGGGCCGGGGAGGAGGGCCGCTCCGCCGAGCTGCGCGCGGCCGTGTTCCGGGTGCTCGACCAAAGGGCCGCGGGCCCCGACACCGAGCGGGTGCTGAAGTGGTTCCACCCCGACGCGGCCCCCGACGACGAGGTGACCGCCCTGCTGTCCGAGCCGCTGCACGACGGGCTGTCGTACGTCCTGGAACGGGGCACGGCCGACGGGGCTCCCTTCCATGTGCTGCCCTCGCACGGGAGCACCGACTTCGCCACCTTTCTGCGCGACCGCGGAAAACTGTCGTCCGAGGAGATCCGCGGGCTGGTCGGCCGGCTGCACGGCGCCCTGACCGCGCTGCACGCGGCCGGCGTGGTGCACCGGGACGTGAAACCGTCCAACCTGGTCCTCGGCGACTACGCCCGGCCCACCGAGGACCTCGTCCTGATCGACTTCGGCATCTCGCTCGTCGCCCGCTCCCCGCGCGAGGCGTCCGGCGCCTGGGCCGCGACCCCGCGCTACGCCTCGCCGCAGGCGCTGCTGCGCAAGCCGATCGTGCGCGCGGCCGACGACTGGTGGTCGCTGGGCGTCCTGGTCGCCGAGGCCGCCCGCGGCCGGCACCCGGTCGAGAGGCACCACGAGCCGGCCTCGGTGATGGACGCGGTGCAGGCGGGCGCACTCGACCTCGGCGGCATCACCGACGGGCGGGTCCGGCTGCTGTGCCGGGGCCTGCTGGCCCACCATCCGCAGGACCGCTGGGGCTCGGCGCAGGTCGCCGAGTGGCTGGCCGGGCGCAGTCCCCGGGCCGTGTCCCGGCTGGGACCCGCCCCGCGCACGGCCGACGGCACCGCCGACGGCACGGCGGACCGGCCGGGCGCCGGGGCCGGTCCCGCCCCGGACCTGCCCCGTTTCGAGCACGCGGGCCGCACGTTCACCGATCCGGCACGGCTGGGCGAGGAGTTCGACGCCGACTGGCCCGCCATGGTGCGCCGGCTGGCCCGCGGCAGGGAGCGGGAACGGCTCGGCCGCTGGCTCGGCGAGTTCCGCCCCGAACGGGACCCCGTCCGCGCCGAGGCCCTCGACGGCCTGCTGCGGGAGGGGCTGCGGCACAGGCCGGACGCGGGCACGCTGATCGACCTGATCGGCTGGATGGCCCCGCAGCAGGAACCCGGCTACCGGGGCATCCCGCTCGGCGTCGGCGACCTGCCGGCCTTCGCGGGACGCGCGGCGGCCGGTGACCGGCAGTGCGTGGACGTGATGGGTGAGCTGCACCGGCACCGGCTGCTCGGCCGGCTGGCCGCGCGGCGCGGCGGCGAGGAGCTGGCCCACGTCGACCAGCGCTGGCAGGACCATCACGACCAGTGGGACGCGGCCGTCGCCCGGCTGTCCGCGATACCCGAGGTCGGCGACGACCGCGACGGCCTGCGCGCCGCGACCGGCACCGGACCGGCCCTGAGCGCCGAGCTCCTCCACCTGGCCGCCGCTCCGGCCCCGGCCACCCGCAGACTCCGCGCCGACCTGGAGCGGGCGGTGCACAGCCTGCCCGCCCACGTGTCCTGGTTCGTCCGGCTGGCCGAGGACGCCCGCGAGCCGGTGCCGCTGCTGCTCGCGCTGCGCCTGCATCCGCTGGCCCTGGAGCAGGCGCGGGCGATCCGGCGGGAACGGGAGCGCAACCGGCAGCTCGCGGCGACGGACGCCGCCTCGCGGCACTTCCGGCTGGTGCAGCGGCGGCTGGAGCTGCCGGTGGTGCTGGGCAGGGCCGCGGGCGGCGCGCTCCTGCTGTTCTTCCCGCACGCCTTCGTGGTCGGCCTGGCCGACGTCACCGGCCGCGCGCCGCAGCCGACCGTGCTGACGGCCTGGCTGCTGAGCGTCCCCTCGCTGGCGGCGCTGCTGGCCGTGGAGTGCTGGACGGCCTGGTACATCGGGCCGCGCTACCACCCCGACCACTCGCTGATGGGCCTGCTCACCCGCCGGTCCCTGCCGGTGACCCGCCGCATCACGCGCCGGGGGTGGCGGGGCCGGCTGTGGGCGGCGCTCGCCCTGGCCGCCGTGGCGGGGACGGTGGTCGGCACGTTCCTGCTCGCGGTGTGGATCTGGCCCGCGGCGACCGTGCTGGCCCTGCTGGTCTCGTCGGTGCTGCGGGTACGGGCCTGGAACGCCCGGCTCGCGGCGGCACGCGGGGCCGGGCGACCGCTCACGGGGGTGGCCGGGACGGGAGGCGGTACGGGCGGTGCCGGCGATACGGGCGGTGCCGGCGATACGGGCGGTGGGACGGTACCGGGCGCCAGGCGGCCCCTGCGCTCGCCGGAGCCCGGGGTGCCCTCCGGGGCCGGGACGCCCTCCGAACCGGGCCCGCCACCGCGGCCCGGCTCCGTTTCCGGACCCGGCTCCCCGTCCGACCCTCGTACCGGCTCCCGCGCCGGTACCCCTTCTGGTTCTGGTTCCCCCTCTGGAGGAGTGGCGTGAGCAGCGCGTTCGCCGGTACCGATCTGCTGACCGTGATGCCGGACGTCTCGGCGTACGGCTACCCGCTCGACCCGGCGGCCCTGCCCCTGGACACCGGCGTCCCGGACGTGACCGAGGTGACGGACACGGCGGCCGGGCACCTGACCGGTGCCGTCTCCGACCATGCCGGCGACGCCGCCGCGCATCTCGGCGACGCCGTCGGGCACGTCGCGGACCAGCTCCACGACATGATCGTGCCCGCCGTCCTCGGCCTGGCCGACCTCAGCGGGGCGCTGCTCGTCACGCGGCTGGCACTGCGGGGCACGGTGGCCCTGGCTGCGTTCAACAACAAGGTCGCCGCCGAACAGGAGGCCCTCTCCAGGCGCCAGGCGTCGCTGGAGACGGCCGGCGAGTGCTGGCGGCGCGCGGCGGAGGCCGCGGCCGGGCTCAACGCGCGGATCACCGTCCTGGGCCTGGACCCCTCGGGGCCCGGCGACCCACCGCTGCCCGCCCCGGTGCAGCCCGTCGGCGTCCCTCTCGACGTGCTGTGGAAGCGGCTGGCCGAGACGGAGTGCGCGCTGCGCCGCGCGGAGGCCCAGCGCGCGTCCCGGGCGACCGCCCGGCTGCCCTTCGACCACGCGCAGGACCCGGAGCACGCCGACTGGTACGACCGGCTGCGCGAGCGCCGTCGGCAGGCCCTGATCCGGTACGCGGAGGGCGGCCCCGAGCCCGAGGTGACGGCCGCGCGGCGCACCGGGGACACCGCGGCCGCCGAGGACACCGCGCCCACCGCACCCACCGCACCCACCGAGGACGACGTCCTGCGCGAGGGCGCCGAACTGCTGGCCGGGCTGCCGCTGGCGTTCACCTCCGCCGGCCGGGACCTGATCGACGACTGCCTGCGGGAGGCCCGCCGGGCGGTGGGACGGCGGCCCACGGCCGTACGGCGCTACCTCGACGAGGCCGCGCTGATCGCCCACAAGGAGTCGGAGCGGGCCCTGCTCGCCGAGCGGGCCCGCCGGGACGCGGCCCTGCGCCTCGGCGCGCTGCGGGCCCCGGCGCCCGAGGGGGTGGACCGGCTGCCGGACGCGTCGGAGGCCGTCGAGGTGCTCGAACGTGCCCTGCGGGACGGTGTCGCGCCCTCGGGGGCGGACGAACGCACCGTCCGGCAGGCCCTGGTGGCCCGCTCGGCAGCCCTCCAGCGGGCGTACCTGGTGGCGGCGCTGCGCCGGGCGACCGAACGGTGGGGCGAGGGCTCGGTGCACGCCCGGATGGACTCCGAGCACTGGGACTTCGCACCGGCGGCCTGGGGCGGCCGGTACTGGCTGCGGGTCCGGCTCACCTCGACGGGCCAGGCCCGTGTCTTCACCATGCGCCGGCCGCTGACTCCCCAGGAGGAGGCCGACCCGGCCACGGTGGCCCGCTGGGCGGCCTGGGACGAGGAGCGGTGTGCCGAGAGCTCCGGATACGTCGGGGAACTGGGCCGGCTCACCGAAGCGGAGGGCGTCCGCGCGGAGTTCACCTGGTCGCGGAGCCAGGTCCGCACGGGCGAACCGGCGCCCGGCCTGACCGAGTCCCGCCACAGGCCGGCGCGGCGGCAGGCCCCGCGCCGGCCCCTGCAACGCCACCACGACCACTGACCGGCGCCCGCGTCGCCGCCTTCCCCGGAGGACCCTTGACCAGCTTTCCCCTCCAGTCGCCGCCCCTGACCAAGGCGGCCGTCACCCGTACCGTCCAACCGCCCTTCGCCGCCGAGCTGTTCGCCACGCTCAGCGTCCACTCCCAGTACGTCCTGCACGGCAACGTCCGCGACGACCACCTGGTCGCCGACGTACGGGACGACGGCACCCGCCGCAACCGCGCGCTGTGCCTGGACGACCTCCTGTGGGAGGGCCTGCGACGGGCCGGCTACAAGTGCCTGCTGCGCTACGACCAGGTGGCCGGATTCACCGTCGCCCGCAGCGAGGACGGCCTCGACATGAACACCCTCCTCCAGCGCAACACCCGTCGGATTCCCGGCCGTCCGGACGAGGAGGACGGCAGCCAGGCGGCGCGGGTCTTCGAGTCCTTCGCCCGCGGCTGGGCAGGTGAGCGGCCCGGCCCCCCGAAGGACAATCCGCGCTACGACGACTACCAGAAACCGGTGCACGCGGCGCTGCTCGTCGACTTCGCCTCTCGCATCCCCACCCAGGCCAACCAGCTCAGCGACGAGGAACGGACCTTCTTCCTGCGCTGTCTGAAGATCGCAGAGGAGGCCCGGCCCTTCCCCCGTACCAAGACCGGACGTGCCCTGTTCAACCCGGTCATCTGGCTCGCCGACGGCGAACGGGACCTGCCCGCCTGGCTGGTGACCAGCAGCGTACGGGTGCGCAGCATCGGGGTACCGATGCCGGACCTGGGCCAGCGTCGCCGTATGGCGGAACTGCTCGCCGGGCAGGCCGGCGTCCCCGAGACCGCCACCGGGCTCGACGTGGGGCCGCTGCTGAAGGGGGCCGAGCGGGAGGAGCCGACGGACGAGGACGTCGTGCGGTTTGCGCGGGCCGCCGGCGGGCTCACGCTGCGCGCCATGCGGGAGAGCATGCGGCTGGCCCGGGCCCGCCGGCTGTCGTTCGCCGAGATGGACCAGGCGGTCCGCCTCTACGAACTGGGCGTCAGCCGCAATCCGTGGACCGGCGGCGCGGTCGCCGACAGCATCCGGGACGGTGAGACCGTCATCGGCGAGCGGGTGCGCGGCCAGGAGAAGGCGGTCACGCAGACCCTCGACGTGCTCAAGAGGGCGGCGCTCGGCCTCTCCGGCGCGCAGGCCGCCTCGACGTCCGTGCACCGGCCGCGCGGTGTGCTGTTCTTCGCCGGACCGACCGGTACCGGCAAGACGGAGCTGGCGCGGGCGGTGGCGACGACCCTGTTCGGCTCGGAGGACGCCTGTCTGCGCTTCGACATGAGCGAGTTCTCCGCCCCGCACTCGGCCGACCGCCTGGTGGGCGCCCCGCCCGGATACGTCGGCTACGAGGCGGGCGGCGAGCTGACCCGCGCGGTCCGCGAGGACCCGTTCCGGGTGGTGCTGTTCGACGAGATCGACAAGGCCGACAAGGGCGTCCTGGACAAGTTCCTCCAGGTCCTGGAGGACGGCCGGCTCACCGACGGCCAGGGCGTGACGACGTACTTCAGCGAGTGCGTCCTCATCTTCACGTCCAACCTGGGCGTGCACGGCCCGTCGGGCCCGGACGGGCGGCCCCTGTCCGCCCCGGCCGGGCGGGACCGGCTGCCCGAGACACCGGCGGAGCGGGCCGCGTTCGAGGAGGAGATCCTCGGCAACGTCCGCCACCACTTCGAGCACACCCTGAAGCGGCCCGAACTGCTGAACCGGCTCGGCGGGAACGTCGTCGTCTTCCAGTACATCGACGAGCCCACCGCCCACCTCATCTTCAAGGGACAGCTGCGCAACATCGCCGAGCACATGCGGCGCCAGGGCGGCCTGCGCCTGAAGGTCCTCCCCGAAGCCGAGAAGGTCCTCGCCGACGAGTGCACGCGCGACCGGCACAACGGCGGCCGGGGCATCGGCATGAAACTGGAGACCCACCTCATCAACCCGCTGGCCCGCGCGATGTTCGACCTCGGCGTGGAGCTGACGCCCGGCACGGTCGTCACCGTCTCGCGGGTCGCCGTCCAGCCGGACGGCGGCATCCGCCTGGACATCGACGCCGTACCGGGCGAACGGGCCCGGGACCGGCGGCCGCCGTGGTGACGGACGAGGAGGCACGCCCTCCGCGGTACGTCGACAAGGCCCTCGCGGAGGACGTGTTCCTCGACGACGAGCGGGAGGAGGGGGAGGAGGCGCAGACACCGCCCTGGCGGGACCGGGGGAGCGGGGACGGGGGCAACGGGGACGGAGGGGACGAAGAGGGCGACGAGGAGGACGAGGCCGGGGAGGAACGGGACGAACCGCCTCCCTGGCCGTCCGGCCCGCGGACCTCCGTCGTGCCCCGGACCCACCCCTGCTGGTCCTGCGCGGCGGACGTCCCCTCCGGTACGTCCGCCTGTCCGGAGTGCCAGGAGTCGGTACGCCATCTGCGGCTGATCAGCACCCGGCCGCCGGTCGACCTGCGGCACGGCAGCTGCGGTCCGCTGAACCTGGGCCGGCATCCGTCCTGGGCGGCACCCGCCGTGGCCGCCGCCCTCGACGGCGAGCGGGGGGTCTCGCGCCGCCACGCGAGCATCGAGATGACCCCGGACGGCGGCCTCTGGCTGACCGAACACCCGGCCGGCACTATGAACGGCACCTTCGTCAACGGCGAGCGCGTGCCGCCGGGCGACCGGGTCCCCGTGGCGGACGGGGACACGGTACGGCTCGGCACGTACTGCGCGTTCACGGTGCTGGTGGTGGAGGAGCCGCCCGCGTAGGACGGCCCCGCGCCGGCGCCGGCAGGCGTGATTGACCGTCGTGGAGCCAGCCGCCCGCGGGACGGCCCCGCACCGGCCGCCGTGGGAGCTGACCGGCGCGGGGGACGCCGTCAGTCCGCGGGCTCCGGCGGGACGATCACCGCGCGCAGCGGGGCCAGCAGCCGGTTCGCCGCGTCCACCCCGGCGAGCGTGGCGAGGTCGTGGGAGACCAGCGGCTCGTCGTGGAAGGGCACACCGTCGCAGCGGTCCCCGAACAGCACCAGCGCCTCGCGCGGCCGGTGCCGCCGGGACTGCCAGAGCAGGCCGTGGGCCTCCTTGGCCTGGCGCCGCAGCTCCCTCGCCCAGTACCGGGTGCGCGGGTAGTCGTCGGGCTCGGAGTCGAGCAGCCAGCTCGTCTGGCAGACGGCCGCCAGGTCCTCCTCGGTGCGCAGCGACACGAAGGTCAGATCGGTGTCGGTGACGACCTGGGCGAGCGTGTACCGGCTGGCCTGCGCCCACGGCACCAGCCGGGCGCCGACCACCGGGTCGAAGTCCATGGACCTCAGCAGGACCTCGGCCAGTGCGGTGGCGGGTTCACGGGTGGCGTACAGGTAGGGGTAGGGGTCCTCGGCCGTGCAGTCGAAGCGGCTGCCGCCGAACAGTGTGTGTGCCTCGACCGACTTGAAGCCGGTCGCCGGGTAGCGGCTGCGGTGGCAGCGCCAGAGCGCGGTGCCGGCGGGGAGCATCGTGACCCGGGGGACCATGGTGATCTCCGGGGGGATCTGCCGCGTCATCGGCCGCCCTCCTCGACGAGGGCCAGGGCGGCGTCCGCCAGCCGGTCGTCCGGCACCCGGCCGAGCAGCGAGGCCGGTGGCCCGCCCAGCCAGGAGTTGCGGCCCAGCCACCAGTCGGCGGCACCCCAGGGGTCGCGGTCGGCGAGCAGGATGCGGTTGATCCGTACGACGATGTCCCGGGGCCGCCCGGTGTCCGGGTCGAACTGGAAATCGGGGCTGCGCGGCCCGTCCTGCGGGTCGGCCAGCACGATGACGTCGGCGGGGCCCTCCCCCGCGGCCGTACTCCCGGCGGGCGCGGCGGCCCGGCACGGCACGGCGAGCAACCGCCGCCGCGCGGCGGCGAGGACGGCGGCGACCGGATCGGGGTCGACCGGATCAGGGGCGACCGGGCCGGGCTCGACCGGGCCGGGGTGAGCGGGCTCGACCGCGACGGGGTCGAGCCGGGTGGCGCGGTCCGCGCCCGCGCCCGTCGCGCCGGGGCGGTCCGCCTCCCCCGCCGCCGGTGCCGCGTACAGCTCCTCCAGGGCCGCGAGCACCGCCTCCGGCGCCGGTACGGTCGTCGCCGTGGCGATCGAGCGGCGGTCGGCGTGGAGCAACTCGGCCAGTACGCCCGCCTCGTCCGGGACGGGCCACAGGGAACGGACGATCGCCATCACGGCCATGCCGGCCCGCGCGGGGTCGTCGCCGACCTCGCGCAGCAGTTCCGTCATGGCCAGGAAGTGCCGGTACTGGTCCTCGTCCAGCCATTGCCGGAGCTCTCGCCGGTGTCTGACCAGAAGGGCCAGCAGTTCATTCGTGTCCAACGGTGTTCCCTTCGGGTCGGACCGGTCCGGGGTTGCCCTGATGGATGAAGGGGGCCCAGGCGTCCGCGGGCAGGGCCGGCTTGCCCTTGATCCGGGCGGCCAGCGGCCCGGGGAGGCCGGGCAGCGCGGGCCGGGCGGCGTCCAGTGCCCACAACTGGGCCCGCCGCAACGCCTGCGCGGGGTCCGCGCCCTCGGCGAGGAAGTGGTGCAGGGCGTACATGAGGACGGCCGAACTGGCGTCGGCTACCGACCACTTGGAGCCGATGACGTCGGCGGCCCCGCGTGCGACGAACGCGGTGGTGAGCGTGAGCGTCTCGTCGTGGTCCCGGGTGCTGAGGTCGGTCTCGCAGGCGCTGAGCACCACCAGCGGCCCGGCACCGCCGCCCCCGTCCGCGGCGGGCGCCCCGAGCAGCCGCCGTACGGTGAGCAGGCCCGCGGCATCGTCGACGGCGCCGCCGCGCGGCCGGTGCAGCAGCAGCCTCGACACGGTGGGCAGGTCTCCGGCGATCCCGTGGACGGCGAACTCGACCAGGGTGGCGGGGCGTTCGGCGGTGCCGCCGGGCAGCAGCGGCAGCAGTTCGTCGGGGGTGCCGTCGACGTCGAAGCCGTTCCGGCTGAGGAAGCCGAAGCAGCGGGCCCTCGGATAGAAGGCGGCGCGCAACGCCTCGACCTCGTGTTCCGCGTACGCCAGCGTGGCGCGCGGGTCGGCGACGAGGACCGGAGCCTCGGCCAGGGGCAGCCGGGGCCGGGCGGCGGACCGCACGAACTCCGCCCCGGACGCGGCGTAGCTGAGGACGGCGTGGTCCACGGCGTACACGGGCCGCTCCCCCGCCCGCGGTCCCGCACCGAGCCGGGCCGCGTGCCAGGGCACGACGCCGAGGTTCCCGGCGGGCAGCAGCACCAGCCGCACGGGATCGCCGGGGCGGGCCGGGCGGCCGGGCCGGGCCACGTCCAGGACGGGCCCCATCACGGCGGGCCCCGCCCAGTCGCACAGCTCCTCCAGGGCCGCCTCCCAGGCCGCCACCGCCGCCGCCCGGCCGGGCGCCGAGGACGGTACGTCGGGTGCGGTGAGGGCGGAACGGTCGTGTGCCGCGTCCAGATACCGGTCCAGGGGCGCGCGTCCGGCTGCCCCGAGTCCGGTCAGCTCCAGCGCGAGCGGCGCCAGTCCGGGCCGTACCACCAGCGCCCGGCCGGGCCCGTCGCCCTGTCCGACGAGCAGATGCACCACGGCGTCGACCCCGGCGGCCTCCGCCGCGTCGGACACCTCCTGCCATCCGGGCCCGGCCGCGATCCCGGCGGTGCGCAGCGCCCGCAGGGCCCGGCGCCGCAGGGTGCTGGGGATGAGGGTGCCGGCGTCCTTGCGTGCGGCGTCCGCACCGGCATCCGCACCCGCGCCAGCGTCCGCACCCGCGCGGGCGGCCTCGCGCCACTGGGCGGCGAGGTCCGTCTCGCCGTGCGCCTCCAGCTGTTCCGGCACGCTCGCCGAGGCCGCGACCGCGCGCAGGACGAGCGCGCGGCCCGCCTCGAGGACGCGCAGCGCGGTGGCGGCGTCGCCGTTCTCCGCCGCCCAGACGGCGGCCGTGACCCCGCGGTCGGCGGCCGCCCGGGCCGCCTCGAGACCGTGCTCGGCACCGATCTGGAGCAGCACGTCCTCGGCGACCCTCTCCAGCAGCCGTTCGGTCGCCTCCAGCGCGCGCCCGGTGTCGCCGGGGCCGCCGCGGCGGCGGTACTGCTCGGCCAGCTTGCGGTACACGTCCTGCGCGGTGCCGCTCCCGGTGTGGTCGCCGATCTCGGCGCGGGCCGCCTCCAGTTCGCGCAGTGCCGCCGCGAGGGCGGCCGGATCACCGCGCCGGTCGTACTCGACGTCGAGGACGAGGGCCATGCCGAGGCGCGCGCGGATGTCCTGGTCGGCGGCGACGCGGGGGCCGCCGAGCGCGGCCCGCAGCTCCTCCACGTCGTCCAGGAGGCTGGCGGCGGAGGGCTCGATGTACTGCTCCAGCGCCTTGCACAGGGCCGCGACGGGCGCCAGGACCCCCCGCAGCGCGATCGGCATGCCGGGGTGCTCCTTCGATTCGCGCAGGTACATCAGCGCCCGCCGCAGCGGCGGGGCCACCGCTCCGCCGGCCCGGCCGATGGCCATGGTCCGGCGCAGTTGCAGGAAGCCGAGGACGAAGAGGACGACGCTCGCCGAGCCGCTGTCCGCGGACAGTTCCTGGCGCATCGCCAGCAGGCGTTCGCCGATGTCGTCGAACGCGTCGAGGTCGTCCTCGGGCGCGTCGCAGACCCGCTGGTACTCCAGGAGGGCGCGGCCGGTCTCCAGGAAGTCCCGGCCTGCCGTGCCCGGGGTCATGCCGCCGGCGAGCGCCGCCAGGTCGATGTTCTCGGTGAGCAGGCGCTGCGCGGCTTTGGCGTCCTCGATGTTGCCGCCGTTGAGGGCGGCGCCGGACAGCAGCGCCGCCTGGAGGACGGCCGCCACACCGGCGGGGACGTCCTCGTCCTGTCCGGCCCGCAGCAGCGGCTCGGCCGCCTCCACCAGGTCCTCCGGGTCGCCCGAGCGCATCGCCATGCCGAAGCGGGCCAGGCCGGCGGTGACCTGTTCCTGCCAGGAGCCGCGCGGCAGGCCGTCGACCGCCTGCTCCAGTTCCTCCGGGCGCAGGATGCCGGGCGCGAACAGTTCCAGCAGCGGCAGCATGTCGTCCGCCGCGAGTTCCACCTGCTCGCGGATCTCCTGCCGCGAGCCGCCCAGGGGTGCGGGCGGGACGTCGGGCAGGTCCTTGAGCATCTCCAGCGCGGCGCCCATGAACATCCCGAGCTGCGGCGGCATCGCGCCGGTCGAGGTGGCGTAGTTCCCCAGTTCGAGCAGCGAGTCCCGGTCCCGGGCGGTCTGCAGCAGCCGCAGCAGCGTCGTCCAGTGTTCGAGGTCGGGACGGTCGGCCGGGTCGGCGGTCTCCGCGAGTTCCGCCAGCAGGGCGCCGACCTCGGCGAGATCCTCGCGCAGCACGCCGCCGTCGGGTGCCATGAAGGTGGCGCCGACCGTCAGTACGTCGATCATGTCCTGCCTGCCCCGGAAGGCGAGGTCCGGCAACTGCGGCACCAGCAGCCGGATCAGGAGTTTGGTGACGGCCGTCCGGGACTGCGTCTCCCGCTCGGTGACGGGTTCCGGCTCGCGGGCCTCCCGCAGCAGGACCAGGGCCTCGGCGCGGTCCCCCGCCGGGTCGGCGGCCCCGCCGTGCGTGGCGTCGGCCAGGTGGCGGACGGCGAGCAGTGTGCCGCGCGCCATCCGTAACGCCCGCCGTGCGGCCCCGTCCCTCTCCTGCTCGGCGTCCGCTAGTTCGCGCAGCATCCGTTCGGTCGCGGGACCGTCCGGCAGTCCGCCGCCCTCTCCGGCGCGGGCCCACTCCTGGCTGACGGCGGTAGCCCGCCGGAACAGCTCCCGTGTCCGGGCCTCCTGTTCGGCCCCGGCCTGTTCCGCCCCGGCCGCCCCCTGCGTCCCGCTCACCGTCACGCGCGCCTCCCCGGATCCCTTTCACCCACATGGTGGCGGCGCCGCAGGACCCGCGCGGGGGTTTCGGCCGTATTTCAGCCGCACCGACCGGGAAACAACCGTGCTGCGGGGGAGTCAGGAGATGTCCGGAGGGCCACCATCGAGTCAGGGGGCGTCCGCGGCGGCCGGGGCTACGGATCGGGGGAGGCCCTTGGCCCGCGGCCGCCCCCTGCCCACCGGCACCGCACCGCACCGCACCCGCGGCGGGCTCGGCTCCTACAGCCCGACCCCCACCATCACCGGCTCGTTGACCAGCGTGACGCCGAACGCCTCCCGCACCCCTGCCACGACCTCCCGGGCCAGTGCCAGCAGGTCCTCCGTGGTGGCCTCGCCCCGGTTGGTGAGGGCGAGGGTGTGCTTGGTGGAGATACGGGCGGGCCCGCCGCCGTAGCCCTTGGTGAAGCCGGCCTTGTCGATCAGCCAGGCCGCGGAGGTCTTGGTGCGCCCCTCCCCCGCCGGGTAGGCGGGCGGTACGGCGTCCTCGCCGAGCCGCTCCCTCACGCGCGCGTGGAACACCGCGAAGTCGGCGTCGGTGAGGATCGGGTTGGTGAAGAAGGACCCGGCGGACCAGGTGTCGTGGTCCTCGGCGTCCAGGACCATCCCCTTGCCCGCGCGCAGCTTCAGCACGGTCTCGCGGGCCTGCTGCAGCGGCACCCGGTCGCCGGGCGCCACGCCCAGGGCGCGTGCCGTCTCGGCGTACCTGAGCGGCGCGGACAGCCCGTCGGCGTCCTCCAGGGCGAAGCGGACGCGCAGGACGACGTAGCGCTCGGGGTCGGCCTTGAAGCGGCTGTGCCGGTAGGAGAAGGCGCACTCCTCGTTGCCGAGGGTGACCGTCTCGCCGGTGCGGCGGTCGTAGGCGATCACCTCGGAGATCGTGGCGGACACCTCCTGGCCGTACGCCCCCACGTTCTGGATCGGGGTCGCGCCGGCCGAGCCGGGGATGCCGGCCAGGCATTCGACGCCGGCCAGTCCGGCCTCGACGGTGCGGGCGACGGCGTCGGTCCACACCTCACCGGCGGCCAGCTCCAGGGCCGTGCCGGCGAGGTCGAAGCCGCTGGTGGCGATGCGCAGGGCGGTGCCCGCGAAACCCTTGTCGCCGATGACGAGGTTGGAGCCGCCGCCGATGACGAGCAGCGGCGTGCCGTCGGCGTCGGCCTCGCGCACGGCGGCGACCACCTCGGCGTCGGTCGTCGCGGTCACCAGCCGGGTGGCGGGGCCGCCCAGCCGGAAGGTGGTCAGCGGGGCGAGCGGGGCGTCGTGGAGTTCCAGCACGCGCCCAAGCCTACGAGACGGCACCGACAGCCCCGGCCGCGCACTCACCACGGGTAAGGGCTCCCCACGAGGGAGGACGCTCCTTACCCCAGCGGTGCCGGTGAGGACGTCTCCGGCTCCGGGCGGGCCTCGCCCGGAGCCGGCCACGCTCGCGCCGGCGGTCGTACGACCGGGTCCGGGCTCAGGCCAGTCGTACGACCGCCCGGGACATCCCCAGCACCTTCTGTCCGCCGCTGGTCGCGGTCAGGTCCACGCGGACCGTGTTGTCGTCGAGCTTGGCGCCGATCTTGCCGCTGACCTCGATGGTCGCGCCCTCGTCGTCGTTCGGGACGACGACGGGCCGGGTGAAGCGGACGCCGTACTCGACGACGGCGCCCGGGTCGCCGGTCCAGTCGGTGACGACCCGGACCGCCTCGGCCATGGTGAACATGCCGTGCGCGATGACGTCCGGCAGGCCCACCTCCTTGGCGAACTTCTCGTTCCAGTGGATCGGGTTGAAGTCCCCGGAGGCACCCGCGTACTGGACGAGGGTGGCCCGGGTCACACCGAACGACTGCGCCGGCAGCTCGGTGCCGACCTCGACGTCGTCGTAGGAGATCTTCGCGGTCATGTCAGCCCTCCTCCGCCGCGCGGGCGACGAGCTTGGTCCAGGCGGTCACGACGTGCTCGCCGGCCTCGTCGTGGACCTCGCCCCGGACGTCCACGATGTCGTTGCCCGCCATGGACTTGATCGCCTCGATGGTGGAGGTCACGGTGAGCCGGTCACCGGCCCGCACCGGGCGCCGGTAGGCGAACTTCTGGTCGCCGTGCACCACCCGGCTGTAGTCGAGACCGAGCTGCGGGTCCCGGACGACCTGGCCCGCGGCCTTGAACGTGATGGAGAACACGAAGGTCGGCGGGGCGATCACGTCGGGATGCCCGAGCGCCTTGGCGGCCTCCGGGTCGGTGTAGGCCGGGTTGGTGTCCCCCACGGCCTCCGCGAACTCACGGATCTTCTCCCGGCCGACCTCATAGGGATCGGTGGGCGGGTAGGTCCGCCCCACGAAGGACTGGTCGAGCGCCATCGGCTCGGCACCTCCTGCTGCTTGCTCTGCGTCGCTCTACTGACCGGTACTGGTCGCTCAACGACGCGAGGCCGCCCCCGATCACTCGGGGACGGCCTCGCGTACGAGCCTGAATTATCGCGTTTCGCGGTGCGCGGTGTGCGCGTTGCAACGCGGGCAGTGCTTCTTCATCTCCAGTCGATCCGGGTTGTTACGCCGGTTCTTCTTGGTGATGTAGTTCCGCTCCTTGCACTCCACGCAGGCCAGCGTGATCTTCGGGCGGACGTCGGTGGCAGCCACGTGAGTGCTCCTTGACGAACGGATGGGACATATATACGCAAGAAAGAGTAGCCGATCGAAGGACCGACCCCACAATCGGCTACTGTCAGTAGCGGTGACCGGACTTGAACCGGTGACACAGCGATTATGAGCCGCTTGCTCTACCGACTGAGCTACACCGCTTTGATGGGATCAGGTCCCGCCTCGCGACGGGAACCTCACCCACCAGAGCCCCAATACGGAATCGAACCGTAGACCTTCTCCTTACCATGGAGACGCTCTACCGACTGAGCTATTGGGGCGAGCGATGAAGACATTACACGGTCCGCAGCCGTTCACCCAAATCCGTTTGCCCGACCCCGCCGGCCCCCGTTCCGCCCAGGCGGCGCACCGCTCCTGAGCCCCTCCGGCCCACCGGACCACACCGGTACGACTATTGCGCTCCTCCCCGACAGCGCCGGACGGCAGCCCTAGGCTCGACTCACTCTGCGTGATCTTGCCCGAGCCCCCGGGCAGCGAGCCCCCCACTCTCTGCCGAGCCCCTGGAGCGCGATGCCCGACAGCCAGCCGCAGCCGCCCCCGCCGTCCGGGACGTCGGCTTCCCCGGACGGGCAGCCGGACCCCGGCACCCTCCTGCTGTGCGGCGCCCGCCTCACGGACGGCCGGACCGTGGACGTACGGCTGGGCCGCGGGCGCATCGAGGCGGTCGGCACCGCCGGCAGCCTGACGGCCGGCCCCGCTCCCGCCCCCGGCACCCGCGTGGACCTCGGCGGGTACCTCCTGCTGCCCGCCCCCGCCGAACCCCACGCCCACGCCGACACCGCCCTCTCCGCGGACACCGAAGGACCCGTCTCGTACGCCCCCGAGGACGTCCAGCGCCGGGCCACCGAGGCCGCCCTGCTGCAACTCGGCCACGGGGCGACGGCGTCCCGCGCGCACGTGCGCGTCGGCGACGTCCAGGGGCTCGGCTCGCTGGCGGCCGTCCTCCAGGCCCGGCGCTCGCTGCGCGGGCTGGCCGAGGTGACGACGGTGGCGATGCCCCGGCTGCTGACCGGGGCGGCGGGCGCGGACGGGCTCGCGATGCTGCGGGACGCCCTGAAGATGGGCGCCTCGGTGGTGGGCGGCTGCCCGGACCTCGACCCCGACCCGACCGGCTACGTGGAGGCCGTCCTGGAGGTCGCCTCCGAACACGGCTGCCCCGTCGACCTGCACACCGACGCCGCCGACCCGGCCCGTCTGGCCCGCCTGGCCGCGATGGCCGGCGGACTGCGCCCCGGCGTCACCCTCGGCCCGTGCGCCGCCCTCGCCCGCCTCCCCGCCGAGTCCGCGGCCCGCACCGCCGACCAACTCGCCGCGGCGGGCGTGACGGTGGTGTGCCTCCCGCAGGGCGGCTGCGGCGCCACCGACCGCCGCGACACGCCTCCGGTACGGCTGCTGCGCGCGGCCGGCGTCCGGGTCGCGGCCGGCAGCGGCACCCTCCGGGACGTCTCCAACCCGGTCGGCCGGGGCGACCCGCTGGAGGCGGCGTACCTCCTGGCCTCCCGCCACGGCCTGCGCCCCGAGGAGGCGTACGACGCCGTCAGCACGTCCGCGCGGGCGGCCCTGGGACTGCCCGAGGTGCGGGTGGAGGCGGGCTTCCCCGCCGACCTGCTGGCCGTCCGCGGCGACCGCCTGGCGGGCGCGCTGTCGCTGGCGTACAGCCGGATCGTGATCCACCGGGGGCGGGTGGTGGCCCGCACCAGCGCGGTGCGCGAGTACTGCGACTCGGCGGCGGCGGAGGAGCTGGGACTGCCACGACAGGGGCGGAGCACGTCGCCGTAGGCCGGGATCCGGCGTCCGCGGGACACGGCGTCCGCGGGACACGGCGTCCGTCGGGATCCGGCGTCCGCGGGACACGGCGTCCGGCACCGGTGACGCGCCGTACGGCCCGGCCGGGCGTACCGTCGAAGGCATGCGCATTGTCATCGCCGGAGGTCATGGTCAGATCGCGCTGCGGCTGGAGCGTCTGCTCACCGCACGCGGAGTCGAGGTCGCGGGCATCGTCCGCAAGGCCGAGCAGAGCGACGACCTGCGGGCCGTCGGCGCCGAACCGGTCGTGCTGGACCTGGAGTCGGCGTCGGAGCCGGAGGTCGCGGACGTCCTGCGGGGCGCGGACGCGGCGGTGTTCGCCGCGGGCGCCGGCCCGGGCAGCGGAACGTCCCGCAAGGAGAGCGTCGACAAGGGCGCGGCGGTCCTGTTCGCGGACGCGGCGGTCCGCGCGGGCGTACGCCGCTTCCTCGTCGTGTCCTCCTACGGTGCCGACCCCGACCGCCGGGGCGACGAGGTCTTCGACGTCTACCTGCGCGCCAAGGGTGAGGCCGACGCGCACGTCCAGGGGCTGGACGGTCTCGACTGGACGATTCTGCGCCCCGGTTCCCTCACGGACGACCCGGGCAAGGGCCTCGTCCGGCTGGAGGCGCAGACCGGGCGCGGGTCGATCCCGCGCGACGACGTGGCCGCCGTCCTCGCGGAACTGCTGGACACCCCGGCGACGGCCGGCCTGACCCTGGAGCTGGTCTCCGGGTCGACGCCGGTACCGGTGGCGGTGAGGTCGGTCGCGGGCAACTGAGCGCGCCGCCGGGCGCGTTCAGAACAAGGGCAGCTGACCGGGAATGTCGGACACCACGTACCCGTCCAACGATGGCTGGACGGCACCCAGTTGTGCCGCGCTGCGCGAGCCGGGGCAGGACGTCAGCCGGCCGTTCTCGCGCGCGCCGGGCGGGTCGTGCCGGGCGAACCGTCCGGCGACGACGGCGATCTCCCGACGGCACTCGGGGCAGGTTCTGCGACGGCTGGACATGCGCTCAGTCTGCCCCAGTGCGCCACGCGAGTACCGCACGGCAACGCACGCCCCGTTCGCCGCGCGCGACCGGCGTCCTCTCCCTAGCATCGCTACATATGGCACATACCTTCGAGGAACTCGTGGCGAAACAGCGAGCGGCCGACGAGGCGCACGCGAGGGTCCTGCACCTGCGGGACACCTACGGCGCACCCACGGCGGCCCCTTGGTCCCAGGCCCAGACCGACACCTACGAGACCGCCTGGCGCGCCTGGCGCGACCTCGCCCGCGACGCCCAGGCCGCGCTCACGGAGTACGCCAAGGACGAGAGCAGACCTCGTAACGACGTCGAGGAGGACGTGCGGAAAGCGACCAGGGCACGGGAACGGGAGGAGGCGTCGGGACCGGCAGCGGGGCCGCCGTCCGGGCCCGCAGCGGGGTAGGCAAGCGGAGCCGCCGTCCAGGCCCGCAGCGGGGGTGGCATCGGGGCCGTCGTCCATGCTCGGCCCATCGGTGGAATCGCTGTCCGGCGACCGATGAGCCGGGCGCCGTCCCCTACCGCCCGTCCGGACTGGAGAAAGCGGCCGGAAACGAAGCAGACCCCCTCCGCCCTGCGTTTCCGCAGTTCGGAGGGGGTCTTACTCAGCGTGGCGGCGCCAGGATTCGAACCTGGGAAGGCTGAGCCGGCAGATTTACAGCGGGCTCCATCTACCCTCTGCGACCAGCGAGTTCCCTGGCAGCTAGCGCCGCCGGGGGACGCCTGGGGGAACAGAAGGGTCAACGATCTCCAGCTACGAGAGCAGGAAATTGACAGCGCAGTTGATGCGCCGCGCCAGGTCACTATGCGTGTATGGCGCACTTACTTGAAGAGCGGAGACGCTCTTCCCCAGGCCGTACTGGACCCGTCGATGGTGAGCACCGACGCCTTGGAAGACCATCGGGACCATCTTGAGCATGCGAACATCGGTCCACCCAGGTGTGACGAACCAGTCGCCCGCTATCGGGAAGAAGCGGTCGAAGGCCTCGAGCGCCGTAGGGATCTCATCGGCTGGGATGCCGGAGTACGTGGACATCCACTCGAACTCCTCGTCCTTCCTATCTTCGAGGTAGAACCCTCCCCATCCCCAGAGAAACTGCTGCCAGAAGGTCGCGTAGCGTCGGAAGTTGGGCTGCTCCCGCAGCCAGTCCATGCCGATCTGGAACGATGCCGGAAGCGTGTGATACATCAGCCCTCGGAAGAAGAACCACTTCCCATCTTCCGACACTGGTTCTGGTGGCCCGTCCGGGTTCGCGAGTGCGTAGTCCACTGCAGCCTTGAGGATTGCGAGCCGGGCACGCTGCTCGAAGTACATACAGGCTTGCAGCTCCGGGTACTCGCCCTCTCGCAGGGCGGCCTGGTAACTCGAACTCTGAATCGTCGGCGTGTGGGGGTCGAAGGTTCCTCCATCGAGCTCAAGCGCGTAACCAAGCGTCAGCTTCGGGTGTTCCCTGTATGCCTCGTACAGCATCGCCAGAGACTCCTCTGGAGTCCTAGCGAAGAATGTGCCATTGTTGATCTGACGGTAGTAGGTCTTCGCTGACCGGGCGCCCTGAGCCCCAGCCTTGGCCCGGGCGAGGATGGTCTTGAAGAATTTGCGCTCGACCCCGTACGAGTGCCGCCACAGGTCAATGAGCTTAGGTTCCACAAAGGATCCAAAACCCTTGTTCTCGAAGTGTTGCGGAGCAGTGGTGAAGTCCTCAAAGCAGACAACGTCCAGGCCGAGCGGCTCCATACGGCCGGGCGCAGTCTCGCGGTCATCCCACTTCGTAACGAAAAAGGCCCCACGCTGAAGCTCAAGGTACTTCATCCAGCCGACTACCTTGAATAGGTCGGTGTACCCCCAGTTCCCGCCCTTTACCTCAATGAGCCGCTGCACCGTCTCCTCGGGCCCATAGTCGGTAGTGAAAATGTCGAGCTCAAGCACATCCGCTGGGTCGGACTCCACGATCTGCTTTTCCACGAAATGACCTGAGGCCTGAAATAGCGCCGCAATATAGTCCTCAAGTTCGTCACCCGCCTTGGGGATTTCCTGCAGCGTTACGACCTTTCCAGCCATCAGCAGCCTCCTTCAATGCAGCAGCGAATCAACCACCTACACGGACGGCGCGTCTTGGCCATGATGGCTGCACAACCTCTGCCGTCGCCCTTGTCAGCCTCTCGTCTTTAGTGGGCTGTGACCCTACCCCGGCGCATCGTGACCTCATGCACTTTCAGGTCATGGAAAGCCAGCGGCCGGGTAACGGCTCCGGAGGTCATAGCTGGACCGGCGAACCTGCCAGCAAGGGGGATGTCGCGCCCTGGCGAGGACGCCCTGTCCACCAATGGTCCACGCGCCTGTCAAGGCAGAGCCACTGCATGATCCGTCGAAGGCTAGACGACCCTTTTCACATCACGCCACGCCAATCACCCAAAAGAGCACAAATAGGTAATGTGGGGCGTATATGCAACCTGGCCTCATCAGGCTGCATAGGGTGCCATCATGCGATCATGAGCGTTCAGGACGACCAGCGCGAGAACCAGATGATCGACCGGTTCAACCTTGAGGTACCGGAGGACCGGAAGAGGTCAGACATCGATGCCTATCTGACCATTGACGGCCAGACAGTGGCTTTTGAGCTTAAGTCGGCCACGAGTAAGGGCGTATCGACTGTGCGCGATCTCGGGCCCAATCACTTTGCCAAGTGGAAGAACATCCACTGGATTTTCGGCGTATACAACCGAACTGGCACTCGCCTCCTGCACAGCTACTATGCGTCACCGGATGACATGGCTCCTTGGATTTCCAGCAAGGAAAGGTACGTTCGTCCGGACGTCGAGCTGGCTGAGCACGCCATGCGCGGTATTTCCGTCGACTCAGTGACCAACCTCTTCGGTGAGAAAGATTTCTACACCAAAGAAGAGGCCAAATTGATTATGAAGAATCAGTGGACAGCAGCACAATATGTGGAAGCTGCGGATCTGTCAGTAGGTAGGGAGCTGCGTTACTCACTGGATCGCATGGTCGAAATAATGCGATCGCGCTCCTACTACGTCATGTCTCGTGGCGCCACACTCAACAACCCGCACATCCCACTGTCCTATATCGAGAAGCTTCCGAGAATCACGACAGAGCCAGCAATCACCTTGCGTAATCTTGTGCGCGCCTACTTGGAGAGCACGTCGAGCACGGATGAGGCCACAGCGTAAGCAAGTGGCGGTGGCACGGCGTTGCCGATCTGGCCTAGGGCCATGTATGTGGCCCCAACAAAGGGCCAATCTTCAGGGAAGCCCTGGATCAGCGCAACATCAGGAACCGACAGGCGAAAGTGGCCATTCTTGGCCACGAAGGCTCGTGCGGAAGCACGATCGGCAGCGACCCCGTTAGGCCAAATCTGCAGGCTTTCAAACTTGCGTTGCGCTGCCACGCTATTAAGGATCGAGGTAGTGTGGCGCGGTCCAGTCAAGCTGCTGCGAATGGTCGGGGAGAGGTCGTCAACGCCGATATCCGGGAGGCCCAGGGCTTCCCGGAGGCCCATGCATCGCTCACCTCCCGTGATAGATGCATCCCCCCAGTAGTGGGTGGGTTGGGGAGCCTTCCACGCATTAGCCATCTTCTTCGTCCGGAAGCCGATGAAGAATACTCTTCGCCTGACCTGCGGAACTCCAAAGTCGCTCGCCTGCAGAATGATCTTCTGAATGTGATAGCTGCCCGACAATGGCGCCATAATGCTCGTAGAGACGTACTCTGAAAACTTAGGGCTGGCAAGCGCCGGAACGTTCTCCCCGATAAACGCCGCAGGGCGAATCTCCTTCACGGCCCTGACGAACTGCGGCCACATGTCTCGCTCGTCCAAGTGACCCTTTTGGCGTCCAGCGTTGGAGAACGGTTGACAGGGCGGTCCACCATGGAGCAGGTCCACCTCACCGCGCCACTGCTTGAAGTTGGCTCGCCGTACGTCGCCGTCTGTCTCGCCGCTGAAGACAGCCCAATCACTTCGTGCCTTCCGAAGCGTGTCACCGGCTTCGGACATGATCTCGAAAGACGCCGTATGGCTGAAGCCAGCGCGCTCGACTCCAAGATCGAGCCCCCCGCCGCCGCTGAACAAGGAAAGTGCGGATAGCCCCTTCCCGTCCCGCTCCGGCATGAGGTCTAGGGGGTGAAATTTCGGAATGTTGATTTCATGGAGAGGAGCTGGGCCTTCGCCGGCGAGCGCTGAACGTCGGGCCTCTCGGGACTCCCGCGACATCTGTCGGAACTTCTCCCGCTGGGCCTCCGTCAGATCACGAGGCTGGTGAAAAGGGGAGGTGCTGCGGATCCTGCTCGGCACGATTGGCCCCTCAGCCACCTCGGACTCGATAGAGGTGTCAAAGAGGCTGTGCTGCTGGATGGGGCGCTCGGGCATGCCGTGCATCCTACGAGACGCAAGAGCATTTGTCAGCTGTGTGCTGCGACGGGCGTCTGACCTGCTCATATACCCTCCTGGGTGCTTCCCCGTACCGTTCCTGGCCACAAGATGGCCGCGAAGGGTTAGGCGCCACGTCACCAGCGGCAGTAAGCCAGAGTCACCGCCCATCCACCTCGCGAGACGGTTGGATGCACACGCAGCGCGCCTGTATTCGTAGCCGCGTCATCGACGGTTCCGGGACATCAGAGAGCAAGTCGAGACCACGCCTAAAACCGGTCCCCCTGCGCCGTTTCTTGCCGTCGCGACGCCTCCGCGACGGTGGCGAGTCGTGGGAGTCTTGGGGTGACGCCGGGCGAGCGGAGAGGGAGAGCGAGTGTCACAGCAGGCCAACCCTCGGGGGACCTTCCTGAAGATTGCCGACTCAGTGAAGAGGCGGATCGAGGACGACCCGTCCATGACGGAGCTTCCGTCTCTGGCTGAGGTGATGAGCGACCACAAGGTCTCGCGCGGGGTCGCCCTCCGTGCGTTCGGCGTGCTGCGTCAGGAAGGCATGGCCGAACCGGTGCCGGGCGAGCGGTGGCGTGTCGTGCGCGCTGGCGCGCGTATCGACCGACGCCCGCTCGATCAGCGGATCGCAGACGTCATCACGACTGAGGAACTCCAAGTGGGGGAAGCGTTCCCGAGCGCTTCAGCCCTGGCCGAACGGTTCGGGGTGTCACGTCCCACCGTGACCAAGGCGCTGGAGAAGTTGGAAGCCGCCGGCGTGCTGGCGGGGGGAGGACAGGGCAGAGTGCGGACGGTCCGCGCCCTGCCGGCGCGAGAGGAGCGTTCCTAGCTTGCCGACGTTGACGGAGTGGGCGTATCCCCTGGCTGAGTCACTGCTTTCCGAGCCGCTGCCGCGGCGCTGGAAGCACTGCCTTGGGGTCGCTGAGAGAGCCCGTACGATCGCGCTCATTCTCGACCAGGACGCGGACCTATTGGAGGCCGCGGCGGTGCTGCACGACATCGGCTATGCGCCGGACCTGGCCAAGACAGGCTTTCACCCGCTGGACGGTGCGCGTTACCTCAGGGACGTGGCCGGCGCCGATGAACGAGTGATCAACCTGGTCGCTCACCACTCCTGCTCGTGGCTTGAGGCAGAAGCCCGCGGGCTGCACGCAGAACTGACGGGTGAGTTCCCCCGTGAGAGCGAGCGTCTGAATGACGCGCTCTGCTACTGCGACATGAACACGACCCCGGACGGCACGCCGACCAATCCCGTCGACCGAATCAACGAGATCACCGGCCGCTACGGGCCAGACAGCCTGATCGGCAAGTTCATCCGCCGGGCCGAGCCGGAGATCCTCGCCTGCACATGCCGTGTTCTCGAGCGAGTCGCCACCGCGAAGCGTCAGCCGATGTAGGGCGCCGTCCGCGTGCGGTCCATGGCGTGCTCGATCCGCAGCCGCATCGTGGGGTGTACGTCCAACGCCTTCAGGTCCGCTGGGTCGACCCAGCGGACCTGAGTCGTCTCGTCACTCGTGCGCAGTTCGCCACCGACCGGCCGCGCGCGGAAACAGATACTGAACTGCTGCCGGACCTCCCCGTCGTCGTACTGCATGACGTGCCCGGGGTCGGTGTAAAGCCCTGACACGTCGACCACTTCCGCCCAGATGCCGGTCTCTTCCCAGACTTCCCGCACGACGGTGTCACTGATGGATTCACCCACATCGTGACCGCCACCGGGAAGTGCCCAGCGCCCGTTATCGGACCGCTGGATCATCAGCACTTGCCCAACATCGTTCTGCACGAACGCAACGACTGACGGCACGACGGAGTTGGCCGGCGGTGCGTCGGGGTCGTGCAGGTAGTCAGTACGGCCCATGTCAGGCTCCCGTGATGCTCGCTACGTCCTGGTCAGTGATTGGTCTGGCGCGCTCCCAAGTGTGGTCGATGCTCTGCGCGTACGTGTCGAAGAGGCTCCCACCCGGGAGTCGTCGCAAGTGCAGGACGGGAGCCATGTACGCGCCGATCCCGTAGACATGCGGGTTGACGAGCATCTCGTCATCGGCCCGATAGATGGAGTTGTAGAGCGTCGATTCGTGCAGCCGGAAGCCGATGCCGGGGTGACTCCGCATGAGGGGCCGGTACAGCACGAGAGCGTTGCGGATCTTGCCGTCCATGATCTGGTGTCCCTCGTCGATGCCGCGCTGTCGGACGGCCGCGCATCCGGGATCACCGAGCAGAATCCGCACCTGCGCCCCCGCTTCCACCTTCGCTCTCAACAGGTCGTGGAACAGAGGGTCTTCAGAGAGGAACAGCCCAGAGTAGACAAGCACGTCCAGGTTTCGATCAGCGCGCTTGTACAGCTCTCGCCACAGCCCGGTCGGCACCGTGTGCCGGTGCGGGTAGACGGTCGCAATCTCGGCTTTTGTCAGGTCCGCCGCGCTGTCAACGGTTCGGCCGTCCTCCCACAGCGAGGTCACGTCGACCTTGAGCGCTGCCGCCGTCGCGTACTGGTGGCGCCGGTACGGCACCTTGCCCTGAGTGATCCAGCGTTCCACCGTCTTGGGGTTCACCTGGATCACTTCAGCCAGGTTCTGCACGGTCATGCCGCGGGCCAGGAGAGCGGAACGTAAACGCTCGTTCGACATCTGCACCCCCTGAGGGACTTCTAGGGACTTCTCGACCGTAGCCAGAAGTCCCGTAGCTGTCCACGGATGGGGTGACCAACTCCCCTGAGCTGGGGGGATTCTGAGAACGCGTCAAGACGTCCCGGCGAAGAACCAAGTGATTCCGACGGCACGCTTGACAGCTCACCATGCAGTACCTGTAAAACAGGTACTGCAAAGAGCGTCCGGAGGAAAGCCCCCTGCGGGTGAGTACGAAGCGAGCGCGTGCTGGTTGAGAACTCAACAGAGTGACGAGTTGGCGGGGTGAAAGTCCCGCCCCCGCAACGGCCCGGGTGACGGCCGTCGGCGGCCCCTTAGCGGTAGGAGAACCAGTCCTGCCCCGCGTGTCAGCACTGGAGAACAGCCCCGGGGATCATCCCTCCATCGCTGGAGGTCAACCCCGAGGTTGCCACCTGGTACGCGCCGCCCTGCTGGCGTCAGAGCAGCGACGATGACGCGCCCGATTTCCCGGCTCGGGACCGGTGCCCCGTGGCAACGGAGCACCGGTGAAAGCCGTGTCCCTGCGATCAGTTGGGGGTCGGTGTGAACCGACGAATACCAAGGCGCCGCCGCAACGGACCGGCCGGCGGCGCCCGCACAGCAAGCCCGGTCCGTCCTCGGTCTCGCAGCGCTGGCGCTGCGGCCGGCTGCCTCTCCCGCCCGTCCGTTCCCGCGCTGCGTGAGGACGTACGGACGGGAGCGCGGGGAGCCGGATCATCCGACTTCAACGGCGAGCGGCTCCCGGGTGGCACCCCGGGAGCCGCATTCGGGCCGTTCCACCTGCTAGGGAGACCACGACCCATGAACCACATCGTGACTGTTCAGGACGCTGTTACCGCGTTCGCCGACTTCATGGAACCGACGGCCGCGGAGCTGGACGCGATCGAGCTGGAGATGCCCGTGATCCTCGCGGACGTCGACCTGATCGACGCGCAGATCGCCACGCTGGACCGCACGCCGAGCGAGCTGGACGCCCGCCGCGTTCGCCGGGCCCGCCGTCGGGCGCTGGCCGCGCGGCGGGACCTGGCCAACCAGGGCGGCACCGACGAGCCGGTGGTGGCGTGATGGCGCGGGAGTTCACGGCGCAGATGTCCGTATACAAGGGGCGCTGGCGCCTGTACGTGGTCCTGATGAACACCACCGCCCGGTGGCCGGAGTACAGCTTTGACCGGGCCGCTCCGGTGCCGACGCTCTTGGAGCGCGTGAACGCGCTCAGCGTGCTCGGCTTCGAACCGGTGCCGGGCTCTGAGTGGCGGTGGACCGAGGACTTCGAGGGCCCCGACGACCCGGCCTCTGCGGTGATGCTGATCGCCGCCGTTCAGGTGCGTTCATGGACGGGGGCGGACGCGTGAACGGCGACCCGATCCGTTCGGCAGAACGCGCGCTGTCGGTCGGCACCTGGCTGATCGTGGCCGGCGCGATGCTGTACTCGATCCTGACCGTCACCCCGCTCGCCGCGGCGCACACCCCGCCCGAGTGGGACTGGACGGCCCCGATCCTGCCCCTGGTCGTGGACGCGGCCGTGGTCATCGTGGTCCGCCTCGATGCCGTTCTGGCCCGCCTGGGTGGGCACGGCGGGCGGTGGCCGGTGGTCCTGCGGTGGATGACCGGGGGCATGACGCTGGCCCTGAATGTCGCCGATTCCGCGCTGGCCGGGGACCTGGTGGGCGTGGCCGTGCATGCGGTCGCGCCGCTGCTGCTGATCGTCACCGCGGAGACCGGCCTGGCCTACCGCCGCGCCATCACCGCCGCCGTCACCGCGCGGGAAGCCCAGCAACGGGCCGAGCGCGAGGCAGCCGAGCAGGCGGCGCGGGAGCGGGCCGAAGCCGCCCACCGGCAGGCCCGCGAGGAGCGCGAGCACGCCGCCGCATTGGCGCGTGAACAGCGTGAACACGAAGCCGCCCTCGTCCGCGAACAGGCCGAGCGGGAGGAACGGGCCCGCCGTGAGGAGCGCGAGCGCGAAGAGGCCCGGGAACGGGCCGAGCGAGAAGAGCGCGCCCGCCGTGAACGCGAGCGTGAACAACGCGAGCGCGAGCGTGAACACGCCGAGCGCGAAGCGGCCGAGCGACGCGAACGCGAGCGCCGGGAGCGCGTGGAGCGTGAACGCCGTGAACGGGCCGAGCGGGAGGAGCGGGCCGAGCGTGAACGCGCCGCCCTGCTGGCCGCTGGCCCGGCCGTCGAGAAGTTCCCCGAGGACCGGGCCCGCCAGACAGTGCGGGCCGCGTTCGACGCCGGCCTGCCGGTGCGCGCCGCTGCCGAGTTGTGCGGCTGGTCGGTGGGGTGGGTCTCCGCCCGCTACGCCGAGCACCGCGGCGCGGACGCTGGCGGTGCGGAACTGGCGATCGTGAGCCGCTGATGGCCACCCTCCCCACCTACCCCTGGCGGCTTGCGCCGCAGGGGTTGGCCACCCGCCGTCAACTGCGGGCGATGAACCTGCGGCCGGGCGGTCAGGACGTGGCCGCGCAGATCGAGCGCCCGCGCCGTCGCCGCCCGCCGCTGGTCGCCTACCTCTACCGCGTCGACAACGCGAAGCCGGTCCGGCCGATGACCCCGGCCCGATGGGCGGCCCTGGCCAAGGCCAACGCCGCCCGCCGCAGGTGCCCGCAGTGCCGCCGGAATGCCGGCTACGTCATCCCCGCGGAGCTGGGCACGTGCGTGCCCTGCGCCTACCCCGACGACGAACAGCGCGCCGCCTGAAACCCCACATCAGCAGGCCCGGCCGACAACCTCCTACAGCCCCGGCCGGGCCCTACTCCCCAAGAGGAGTGCAAGCAGCATGACGGAAGTCAGCATCGAACCGGTAGCCGTTCCGGCACCGCCGGACACCCCGCCCCCGCAGGCACCCCCCGCCCCGGCCCCGGCCGTCGCGGAGGTGGACCACACGCCCGGTGGCTGGCCGGTCGTTCCGCTCGCCCTGTCGGGCACGAACACGACCGTGGGCATGGTTGCCGCCGCCTCCCTGGCCGGCGGTCCGATCGCCGCGGTCGTCGCCGCGACCGGCGCCGTCGTCCTCGGGGTGGCCGCCGCCACCCGCAGCCGCAAGCCGAACCCGCGCCGCGAGGCACGGCGGTCCGCCGCCCGCGCGGCCGGCCGGGCCGCGGCGGCCCGTGCCGCCGGGACGAGCGGCAACCGCGCTACTGGACACCGCGGGGCCCGCTCCGGGACCGGCGGGTCGGGCAGGGTGCCCGGTCAGCACCGCCGCGGCTCCACTGCCCGCCACACCGGCCCGGCCACCAGCACGACGGGCCGAACCGGCACCGGCGGGCAGTCGGGCCGCGCGTCGCAGGGCCGGGCCGGACAACGCTCCGGGTTCGGAAAGGCCGCGAGCCGGGCCGGGCAGGTGAAGGCGCTGCGGGCCGCGCAGCAGGCCGCGGGCGGCTCGCGGGCCGAGCGCCGGGCCCAGACCACCGCGGCCCGCCACGCCGTCGCGGACGCCCGCCGCAACTCCCACACCCCCGGCAGCAAGCACCGGTCGGGCGGCAAGGGCAGTCCGGTCGGGCGCCTGCTGGGCGGTACCGGGCGCAAGGTGCGCAACCTGCGGGATGCGGCCGTGGCCAAGCAGCGGGCGCAGCGGGACGCCGCGGCCGGCCGACAGGTGGACGCGAAGCGGAACGTGCTGCGCAAGGCGCCCGCCCGCAAGGCCGCCCGTCAGGCATTGCGCCGGTCGGCGGCCCGCTTCCACCGGCGCCGCCTGCTGGCCGCGCTGCTCGCCCTCCCGCTCGGCCTGCTGGGGTTCCTGACCAGTCCGATCGGGCGCAAGTTCAACCTGCCCTGGCTCGTCCACCCCGGCCGCCGCCTCTACCGCCGCCTCACCGGGGCCGCCGCCGAGGAGCGGGCGGCGCGGGACGAGACGATCCGCGCGCAGCAGCGCGACGCGGAGGCCGCGGCTGCCACCGATGGCGCCGAGGGCATCGCCGATCAGGTCGAGCGGCCTGCCGCCAGCACCCCCGCACCCATCCCGAGCACGTCCGGCATTGAGGGAGGACCGTCTGTGTCCGGTTTCAAGTTCGAGGAGCACGCCACCGACATGCAGGCCGCCGCGCTGCTGTACGAGCCGGACGGCTGCATGGAGATCCTCGCCATGGTCGAAGGCCTGCCCGAGGCGCTGCGCATGATCGCGCACGTCATGCAGATCCTCGCCGAGCGCTCCGACTCCGAGTTCCCGCTGGAGAAGGAAGTCGCGGGCGGCTTCAACGACATCCACGAGCTGCTGCGCAAGGCCGCCGAGGGCGCCGAGGAACTCCCCGCCGTCTTCCGTCGCGTCCACGCCCAAGACATCGCCCGCCACGAGGACCCCCGCAACGGCCACCAGGCAGAGAAGGGCTGGAACGTCTGAGATGAGCAGCACCGCCACGAAGCACACCAGCAGTGGCCCGGTGCTGGACTGGAGCGCCGGTCACGGACCCGTGACCGGCGCCCTGTCCGCCACCACCGGAGCCTTCGCCCTCGCCACCACCGGCGCCGCCACCGCCATGCCGCCCGGCTGGGCCCTGGCCGCCGGCGCCGCCGGCGCGATCGGCCACACCGTCGCCGGACTCCGCATCCGCAACGCCGGCCGCACCCTGGCCACCCGCGCCGCCTCCTGGCTCATCGGCGCCGGCTGGACGACGTGGGCCATGACGCACGGCCCGCTCACCTGGGCCGCCCTCGGGTCGCTGGCCACGATCGGCATCGGCATCGGCGCCGCCGCCCGCTCCACCGCCCTCTTCGAGGAAGCACGCGAGGAAGAAGCCCTTGCGGCCGAGCAGCGGCAGATCGCCGCGGAGCTGTCCGCGGAGCGCCGGGCGATCGCCGCGGAATGGGTGGAGCGCATTCAGCGGATCTGCGGCATCACCGTGCGGGTGCTGGGGGTGGAGCAGTGGCCGACCGGGGCCGGCTACTCCCTCGACCTCGAACCGGCCGGCGGGATCACCTACGACCGCATCGCGCAGGACTCCGCCCGCCTGTCCGCGGATGCCCGGCTGCCGCACGGCTGCACCGCGGTCGCCTCCCCTGGCATCCACCAGGGCCGCGTCATCGTCGACGTGACCACCGTCAACGTGCTGATGGAGGAACGCACCTACCCCACCGACTACGCCCCCCTGTCCCTGCTGTCGGGCATTCCGTGGGGGTACCGGACCAACGCGGAGAACGTCCTGACCTACCTGCGCGAGCAGTGCGCACTGGTGGTCGGTCCGACCGGGTCGGGCAAGACCAACATGGTGCACACGATCCTGGCCGGGTTCGCCCGCGCCGAGGACGTGCTGACGTGGGTGATCGACCTCAACGCCGGATCGGCCGGTCTGCCGTGGGTGCTGCCCGCGCTCAACGGTCAGTTGACGCGGGAGGACGGCAAGCCGGTCCGGCCGGGTATCGACTGGCTCGCCGGCACCTACGACGAAGCCGTCCTCATGCTGGACGCGGCGGTGAAGGTGGCCAAGCAGCGCAAGATGGCCTACCAGGACCTGCTCGCGCAGGCGAACACCGATCTGCTGCCGGTCAGCCGACAGATTCCGCAGATCATGCTGGTCATCGACGAGGGCGCCGAGATCCTGGCTTCCTCGGACCGGGCGATGCGCAAGCTGGCGGAGAAGATCCTGGAGGTCATCCGGATCGCCCGCGCCATGGGGGTGCGCACCGTGCTGACCGCCCTGGGGGCGACCGGGGCGGTGCTGGGCAACCTGATGATCCGCCGGGAGGCCAAGGTGCGCGTCGCCCTGACCGGCGGTGAGACCGAGGGCATGGACCTGGGGAAGATGTTCCCCGGCACTCGCGGCCTGCGCGTCGACCAGGCCCCCTACAAGGGCGCCGGATTCATGGGGACCCCCGAATCCCCGGCCGCCCTGTTCAAGGCGTGGCGGATCCTGCCCAACCAGATCCGCGACATCATCGCCGCCACCTCCGACCGCCACCCCCACCTCGACACCGTGTCCGCCACAGCCGCGGGCCCGGAGTACGCGCGGCGCTGGGACGCAGGGCGCACCGCGTGGATGCGCGACCACACCACCGCCGCCACCGGCCCGCGCCCCGACGCGGGGCCGCGGCCGGCCGGGGGCGGACTGAACCTGTCCGCCCTGCGCGAGCAGGCGCCGGTGTCGGAGGAAGAGGAGTTGGCGCGCCGCTTCCGCGAGCAGATCGACGCCCAGTTCGGCACCGCCCCCGACCCCGACGCTCGCCCCGCGGCGCCGCCGGCCCGGCCGGGCGGGCTGAACCTGTCGGCCCTGCGGGGCGAGCAGGACAACCCCGCGCAGCGCGCCGCGCTCAACGTCCTCATCGCCGCCGGGCCGGACGGGACGGGAGCATCCGCCATCGCCCGCGCCCTCGCCGACGACTACGGCACCACCCGACAGACGGTCGTCGGATGGCTCAAGGCCTGGGTGGACGACGGCACCGCCGTACGCGTCGGGGAAGGCACCAAGACCCGCTACGTCCACCGCCACCACTCCGACGGACAACCCCCGCAGGACTGATCGCTTGTCGCCTGTCAGCCCGCCCCAGGCAAGAGCCACTCTCCGGCCCGCAGAGGACCAGAAACGGCTTGTGACCTGGGAGGCGACAAGCGACAAGACAAGACAAGCGACAAGCCGCACGACAAGGAAGACGACAAGCAACGCGACAAGCCGACCCCCACCCGCACGGGCCCGCACCGACCTTCGGCGCAGGCCCGCGGCTCACCCCGAGGGAGCCCCAAATGGACCACCACCGCACCCCGCCCGGCACCATCGCCCCGCACATCCCCGCCGACGCCTACCGTCGTGCGCAGGCCACCGGACAGCCCGTCGTGGTCGTCGTCCACGACACCACCACGGCCGGTATTCCGTGGCGGCGCCTGCTCATCCCGTTCGCCATCGCCGGCGCTACCGTCGCCGGCGGCTGGGGACTGGTCGCCGCCCTCTGTGCCCTGCTCGACACCGTTGCCCACACCGCCACCGTCATCGTCGGCGCCGCCGGGCCCATCGGCATCGGCGGCATCACGTTGAAACTCGCCCGCAGCAAAGGCGCCTAGCTACGCCAAGGGCGGCCCCCTCGTCTCGCCAAAGTCGCGGGGCCGCCCTTGCCCAACCCGTCCTCATCAGACCTGTTGGAGGCATCCAGCATGACCCATCGCCCCGCCGCGCCGCTGGAGGGCGGCAACATCAGCCTGTGCACCGGATCCGGTGCGCTGGACCTGGCCGTGGAGGCCGTCACCGGCCTGCCTACGGTCGTGGTCGCCGAGAAGGACCCGGCCGCGTCCCGGCTGCTGGCCGCCCGCATGCCCCACGCCCGCAACGTCGGCGACGTCACGGCGGTCGACTGGGCGGCCCTGTCCGCCTCACTGCCCCGCCCAGCGGCACTGTCCGCCGGCTTCCCTTGCCAGGACATCTCCAACGCCGGACCTCGGGGAGGGATCGCCGGTGACCGCTCCGGACTGTGGAAAACCGTTGCCCACGCCATTCGCCATCTTCGACCCCGACTCGTGTTCCTGGAGAACGTCGCCGCCATCCGCAGCCGGGGACTCGACGTCGTCGCCGCCGACCTGGCCGCGATCGGGTATGACGCGCGGTGGATGTGCCTACGCGCTGGAGACCCCGAAGTCGGAGCCTGCCACCGCCGCGACCGCTGGTTCGCCGTCGCGTATCCCGCTGCTGAAGACCCCCACCTCACAGCTCGGCAGGAACGGCGGACCCCAGCACCCGGACAAGCGCAAAGCCGGGGGGCACGGGCCCACGCTGGAGGACGAAGTGGTTTTCTTGCTGCCCCCAACGGACTCCTGACGCTGCTGCCCACCCCGGCCGCCGCCGACGGGACCGGCGGCCCCGGCATCTCCCCCAAACGGCGGGGCGGGATGAACCTGCGCACCGCCGTCACCCTGCTGCCCACCCCTGCGGCCCGCGACTGGAAGTCCGGCGCCTCCAACCTGATCGGCGTCAACTCCCGCCCGCTGAACGAGGTGGTGGTCAACCTGCTGCCCACCCCGAAAGCCTCGGACGGACCGCACGGCGGGCCTAACCAGCGCGACACGGCCGGGAACTACTACCTGCCCGGCCCGGCCGTCCGCCTGGACGGCCGGTGGGTGGCCACCAACGGCACCGACTACGGCCCCGCCATCCGCCGCTGGGAGACGGTCCTGGGACGGCCCGCACCCGAGCCGACCGAACCGGGCGCCAAGGGCAACCGTCGCCTGTCACCGGCGTTCGTGGAATGGATGATGGGCGCCGATCCCGGCTGGGTGACCAGCCCGGACCTGGGTCTGTCCCGCTCCGACCAGCTCAAGATCCTCGGCAACGGCGTGGTCATCCACCAGGCCGCACTCGCCTACCGGACCCTGCTCGCCACCCTCGCACCTCAGGCGGCGGACCCCGCTCCGGCCCAGCTCGCTCTCGACATCGCCTGACCACGCCAAGGGCGGCCCCCTCGTCTCGCCAAAGTCGCGGGGCCGCCCTTGCCCAACCCGTCCTCATCAGACCTGTTGGAGGTATCCAGCATGACCCATGACGCCCGTTCCGCGCTGCTGCGCGCCGCGCTGGACGCCGCCGAACGCGGCTGGCACGTCTTCCCCTTACGGCCCGGCACCAAGCGGCCCGCCCTGCACGGCGAGACCACGTGTCCCGGCACCGGGCCCTGCGCGAGCGGCCATGCGAAGTGGGAGGACCGCGCCACCTGCGCCCCGGACCGCATCCGCGCCACCTGGTCGCACGGCGCGTACAACGTCGGTATCGCCACCGGCCCCTCCCGCCTGCTGGTCGTCGACCTGGACGTGCCCAAGGACAAGGGCAGTGCGGACGCGCCTTGCGGCGCGACAACCTTTGCAGCGCTCTGCGAGCGCGCCGGCCACGCCGTCCCGGCCACCTACCGGGTGCGGACCGCGAGCGGCGGAGTCCACCTGTACTTCACCGCCCCGCCCGGCATCCGGCTGGGCAACACCGCGGGCACCGTCGCCCCGCTGGTCGACACCCGCGGCTGGGGTGGCTACGTCGTCGCCGCCGGCAGCACCACCCCCACCGGCCCCTACACCGCCGCCGACGACGTCCCGGCGACCCCGCTGCCGGAATGGCTGCTGGCGCTGCTGCAACCGGCCCCCGCCGCCCGGCCGGTGGCCCCGCTACGGCTGCCCGCGGTCGACGGCAACCGGGCGGCCCTAGCCGCGCTGGAGGCCGAATGCGCGGTCGTCGCCGGGGCGTCGGAGCATCAGCGCAACATCACGCTGAACCGGTCCGCGTTCAAGGTGGGGCGCTTCGTCGCCTGGGGCGACCTCCCCCGGCACGTGGCCGAGGATGCCTTCCAAGGGGCGGGAGAGGCCGCGGGACTCACCGCTGCCGAGTGCCGCGCCACCATCCGCAGCGCCCTGGACAGCTCCATCCGCAAAGCCCGCCCCCGGGACGCGGCATGAGCACCCCACCCCGCTCCCCCTTGGAAGGCCAGACCCCCGCCGCGACCGGCCCGCACCCCGCCCAACCGGCCGTGCACCCGGCGGCCGTGGGCGAGCCGGAAGGCGCCGCCCGTCAGGGCGTCCTTTCAGTCCTTCCCCGTTCGAAGCGGTTCCCGGCCGGCGCCGCACGCCGCCGCAGCGAGAACCCGACGCCGGAGCGGCCCGGTATCCGCATCTACGCCCCGCCCCTCTACCGCGACCACGACGACGGGGCCCGCTGGTCCAAGCGGCCCGGCGGGACCCCCACCGCCGCCTACGCCTGCTCCTGCGGGCTGACCGGCACCGCCACCGGCCTGCCCAAGGTGGCCGGGCTGGCCGCCGAGTACGACGCCCACAAAGCCGCCTGCACCGGGGCGCCTGCCCCGCTCACCGAAGGGAGGACCGCCGCATGAGCACCACCAACGCCATCGACGGCGCCGCGCTGCTCGACGAGGTCGAAGCCTTCCACCGCCGCTTCAACGTCTTCCCCACCGAGCACGCCTACACCGCGGTTGCTCTGTGGGACGCGCACGCCCACCTCATCGACGCGCTCGACGGCACCGCCCGCATCGCCTTCCTGAGCCCCGAACCGGGGTCGGGGAAGTCCCGGGCTCTGGAGATCATCGAGACACTCACGCCGCGCGCGGCAACCACCGTCAACGCCTCCGCCAACGCCCTGTTCCGGCTGGTCGCTGCCGATGCGGGAACGCCGACGCTGCTGTTCGACGAGATCGACACCGTCTTCGGCCCCAAAGCCGGCGGGAACGAGGAGGTCCGCGGCTTCCTGAACTCCGGCTACCGGCGCGGCGCGAAGTCCCTGCGCTGCGTCGGAGAGGGCTCCGACCAGAAGGCAGGCTGGTTCGACTCGTTCTGCGCGGTCGCCATGGCCGGACTCGGCTCGCTGCCGGACACGATCCTGACCCGCTCGGTCATCATCCGCATGCGCAAGAAGGCACCCAACGAGACGTGCGAGCCCTACCGGCGCCGCGTCCACGAGAAGCAGGGACACGTCCTGCGGGACCGGCTCGCGGAGTGGACCGCCACCATTCACGACGAGATCGCCAACGCGTGGCCGGAGATGCCCGAGGGCGTCACCGACCGGCCGGCCGACGTGTGGGAGCCGCTGCTGGCGGTGGCGGACGCGGCCGGCGGGCACTGGCCCGAGCGGGCCCGCGCCGCCTGCGTCGCACTCATCAAGGCCGCATCCCAGGGCGATGAGGCATCGCTGGGGGTGCGTCTGCTGACGGACCTGCGCGACAAGGTGTTCTGCGGCGCCGACCGCATGCCGACCGCCGCCATCCTCGAAGTCCTCCTGGCACTCGATGACGCCCCGTGGGCCGACATGAGCGACGACGGGCAGAGCATCAAGCCGCTCACCGCGCGCGGCCTGTCCAAGCTCCTGAGCCAGTACGTGCGCCCCGACAACACCCCCATCAAGCCCCGCGGCATCCGGGTCGGCAGCGGCACCCCGAAGGGCTACTACGCGGAAGACCTCAGCGACGCCTGGACCCGCTACTGCCCCCCGCACCCCGAGAAGTCCGCAACATCCGCCACATCCGCAACACCGCAGGTCAACGGGGGTGAATCTGTGGCGGATACCCCTTCCGAGAGCCGCCACATGCTCGCGGAAACCGACACACGCCCACTCCGTATCGCCGGCTGACCGGCCCTGTCCGAAGGTCCCGCCGCGCGGCCCCGCGTGGCGGGACCTATCCGCAACAGAAACGGCATCCGCCACAGATCCAAGCCGCTGACCAGCAATGTTGCGGCGTGGCGGATGTTGCGGATTCCCCAGAAGGCCAAACCGAGGAGTCGCAACGATGGCTCGCCCCAAGATGCTCAAGCTCCCCGAAGTCCTCGAAGAGATCGACATGAGCCGCGCCGCCTTCTACCGGCTGCGCGCCCGGGGGAAGGCTCCGAAGCTCATCAAGCTCCCCAACGGACAGCTCCGTTGCCGCCGCGCCGATCTCGACGCGTGGTGGTCCTCCATGGAAGACGCTGCCGCCTGACCACCTCCCACACGCGAGACACGAGGGGCCCGCTTTCGGCGGGCCCCTCTGGAGTTCATATGGCACTGACCTACGACGTTCGTCTCTACTCCATCGAGGTTCGCAAGGACCGCCCGAAGCCCTACCGCCTGCGCTGGCTGGTCGGGGAGCGCAAGCACTCCAAGAGCTACACGCTCAAAGTTCAGGCCGAGGGGCGCCGATCGGAACTCATGTCGGCCGTGCGGTGTGGCGACCAGTTCGACGAGGAAACGGGCCTGCCCGTATCCGAGTTGCGCGCCAAACAGGGCTCCATCACGTGGTACGAGCACAGTCGCGCGTACGTCGACCGGAAGTGGGCGTTGGCCCCTGCGAAGTCGCGGAAGAACTACGCCGATGCCCTGGCAACCATCACCCCCGCGCTGGTGAAGACCAAGACGGGGATGCCCGACACCGCGCTCATGCGGCGCGCGCTGTACGGGTGGGCGTACAACCGGAACCGCTGGAGCGAGCCCCCGCCGGACGATGTGGCCCACGCCCTCGCCTGGATCTCCAAGCACTCCATGCCGGTCTCCGCGCTGGAAGACCCCGCGACTGTACGTCTGGCCCTGGATGCACTGTCCCTACGGCTGGACGGAAAGGAGGCGTCGCCGCGTACCGCGAAGCGCAAGAGGGCCTGCCTGAGCGACGTCCTCGGTCTCGCCGTGGAAGCGCAGTACTTCACCATGCCGGTCAACCCGATCACGGCCGTGAAGTGGACCGCCCCGAAGTCGGTGGAGGCAGTCGACCCCGAGAGCGTCGCCAACCCTCGCCAGGTCCGCGCACTGCTGGCAGGGGTACGTGAGCAGGGCCCCCGTGGGCGGCACCTGGAAGCGTTCTTCGGGTGTCTGTACTACGCGGCCATGCGTCCGGCTGAGGCGGCCGGCCTGCGTGTGAGCCAGTGCCATCTACCGGAAACGGGGTGGGGGATGCTCACCCTGCGCCAAGGGATCGTCCGAGCCGGACGGAACTGGACCGACGACGGGACGGCACATGAGACACGCCACCTCAAGGCCCGTGCCAAGAAGGACTCTCGTCCTGTCCCGATCCCGCCGCACTTCGTCCGTCTGCTGCGGCAGCACATCGCCGCGCACGGCGTAGCACCCGACGGCCGACTCTTCCGGACGAACCGCGGCGGCCTGCTGCAAGAGACCGGTTATGGAGAGGTGTGGGCGCGGGCCCGGAAAGACGTGCTGAGCGAGGCAGAAACAGCGTCTCTCCTGGCTCGCCGCCCCTACGACCTGCGCCACGCCGGCGTCTCGTTCTGGCTCAGCTCGGGGGTGGATGCGATGGAGTGCGCCCGACGCGCCGGCCACAGCATCGCGGTACTGCACAAGGTCTACGCCAAGGTGCTCGATCAGACGCGGGAGCACGCGAACAGCCGAATCGACGCGGCCCTTCGGGAGTGGAACGAGCCGGAGTGACCATGCTCACCCCCGGGGGACGCCTGGGGGACACGCACTGATCAAAGGTGGGATACGGGCGGTACGAGGTGAGACACGTCCACGCCCCGTCCGCGACGAATCGAACGAGGAGAGACAACAAGAAACCCCCTCTGAACAGGTAATTAACCTGATCAGAGGGGGCTTCCCTCAGCGTGGCGGCGCCAGGATTCGAACCTGGGAAGGCTGAGCCGGCAGATTTACAGTCTGCTCCCTTTGGCCGCTCGGGCACACCGCCGGGTTTGCCGCCGGTCGAACCGCTTTTCGGCGGTGCTCTCCGGCAACGACGTAAACGATACCCGATGGGGAGGGGTGCTTCGCCACCCGGATTCCTCACCGCCACGGCCGGGCCGGGTGGCTAGGCTTGTCCGGATGCGGCCCGCGTCCCACGCCGGGCTCGACGGCAGCCCACACACGCCGACACGCATCCGATACGCACCTCGATATCAAGGAGCCACAGGACATGGCCGACTCCAGTTTCGACATCGTCTCGAAGGTCGAGCGGCAGGAGGTCGACAACGCCCTCAACCAGGCCGCCAAGGAGATCTCCCAGCGCTACGACTTCAAGGGCGTCGGCGCCTCGATCTCGTGGTCCGGAGACAAGATCCTCATGGAGGCGAACTCCGAGGACCGGGTGAACGCCGTCCTCGACGTCTTCCAGTCGAAGCTGATCAAGCGCGGGATCTCGCTGAAGGCGCTGGACGCGGGCGAGCCCCAGCTCTCCGGCAAGGAGTACAAGCTCTTCGCGGAGATCAAGGAGGGCATCTCCCAGGACAACGCGAAGAAGGTCGCCAAGCTCATCCGCGACGAGGGCCCCAAGGGCGTCAAGGCCCAGGTCCAGGGTGACGAACTGCGCGTCAGCTCCAAGAGCCGTGACGACCTCCAGGCCGTCATCTCCCTGTTGAAGGGTCAGGACTTCGACTTCGCGCTGCAGTTCGTGAACTACCGGTAGGTCCTGGCTCCCCAGGACCTGGCAGCGGGACGGAAGGGCAGGCGCCTCGGCACCAGTCGCTCTGCCCGTCCGTCCCGGCGGACGGGCGGACGGGCGGACGGGCGGACGGGCGGACAACGGGTACGGCCGATGGGCTGGTGAGCTCGGTGCCGACGCCGGAACGACGGGTTCGCGGGTCAGTCCCGGGAGTTGCCGAACAGGATGCGGTAGACGATCAGGAGCACCAGCGACCCACCGATCGCCGCCGCCCAGGTGGCGCCGTCGTAGAAGTCCTTGGTGATGGGGTGGTCCAGCCAGCGGGCCGATATCCAACCGCCGATGAACGCGCCCGCCACGCCGATGACGGTGGTGCCGATGAAGCCGCCCGGGTCCCGGCCCGGCAGCAGTACCTTGGCGATGACCCCGGCCAACAGCCCCAGAATGATCCAGCTGATGATGCTCATGTCCTGACCCTGCCCTTCCGCGCTGTGCCCGCACCGTCCCGGTGCTGTGATCTCGCTCCGGTCAGGCTGTGCGTCCGCGCGTCGCCCACGGCCCGTTCGTGCGATTTCGTGCGATGTCGCCGGGGACGACGTCCTGGCGGCACCTGGTGGTTCCCCAGCTCAGTAGGGTGCGACCCATGACACAGTCCGGATCGGCGGCCGAGCTGCGGCGCACCCTGGGCGTCGGGGACGCCGTGGTCATCGGGCTCGGCTCGATGGTCGGCGCCGGCATCTTCGCCGCCCTCGCGCCCGCCGCCCGTGCCGCCGGCCCCGGGCTGCTGCTCGGACTCGCGCTCGCCGCCGTGATCGCCTACTGCAACGCCATGTCGTCGGCTCGTCTGGCCGCGCTGTACCCGGCCTCGGGCGGCACCTATGTGTACGGGCGTGAACGGCTCGGGCCGTTCTGGGGATATCTCGCGGGCTGGTCCTTCGTGGTCGGTAAGACGGCCTCCTGTGCGGCGATGGCGCTGACGGTCGGGGCGTACGTCTGGCCGGAGCAGGCGCACGCGGTGGCGGTCGCGGCCGTGGTGGTCCTGACCGCGGTGAACTACGGCGGCGTCCACAAGTCGGCCTGGCTGACACGGCTGATCGTGGTGGTGGTCCTGGCGGTCCTCGCTTCCGTGGTCGTCGTGTGTCTGGGTTCCGGGCAGTCCGACGCCGGCCGGCTGGACATCGGGACCTCCGGAGGGCTCGGCGGGGTACTGGAGGCCGCCGGTCTGCTGTTCTTCGCCTTCGCGGGGTACGCGCGCATCGCGACCCTCGGCGAGGAGGTGCGGGATCCGGCGCGGACCGTCCCCCGCGCGATCCCGCTCGCGCTCGGCATCGCGCTGACCGTGTACGTGTGTGTGGCGGTCGCCGTCCTTTCCGTGCTGGGATCGGGGGATCTCGGGCGGGCTGCCGCGCCGCTGGCGGACGCGGTGCGCGCCGCGGGCGTGCCGGGGCTGGTGCCGGTGGTGCGGGTGGGGGCCGCCGTGGCCGCGCTGGGTTCGCTACTGGCCCTGGTCCTGGGTGTCTCACGGACCGTACTGGCCATGGCCCGGGACCGGCATCTGCCCGGCGCGCTGTCGGCCGTGCATCCGCGCTTCCAGGTGCCGCACCGGGCCGAGCTGGCGGTGGGCGTGGTGGTCGCGGTCCTCGCCGCCACGGTGGACGTGCGCGGCGCGATCGGTTTCTCCTCCTTCGGTGTGCTGGTGTACTACGCGGTGGCCAACGCGTCGGCGTGGACCCTGGATTCGGCCCCGCCGAGGCGGGTCCTGCCGGCGGTGGGCCTCCTCGGCTGCCTGGTCCTGGCGTTCGCGCTGCCGGGAACCTCGGTGGTCGTGGGGGCGGGTGTGCTGGCGGTGGGCGTGGCCGCGTACGGGGTGCGGGCGCGGGTGGGGTCGGGGAGAGGCCGCGGGCAGGGCGGGTGAGGGCGTCGGCGGGCGGGACGCCCGCGTGGCAGGGATGTGGCGTAGCAGGGGGGGCAGTGGTCCCCATGGCTGCACCCGTGACGCCGGAGCACACCGGGCTCGGACCCGTATGACCGGGCCCGTTACGCGGTATGGACGCTCCGGCCGGGTATTCGGGACGCCCGGTGGGGTCGGGCGTGGGCCCGGGCTCCTGCGTGCGGTTTCCTCACCTGCTCGTTCTCCGTCATGTGTTCATGGTGCGGGCTGCCACTGACATCGGGGGCGGCCTGTGGAAAAGCAGCGGCCTGTGGACGACTCCGCTCCGACCACCGCGGCCAGCGGTCGGCGGTCGGCGGTCGGCGGTCGGCGGTCGGCGATCAGCGTGTGGCGAACGGCTGGTCCGTGGGCACGATTTCGCGGCCCAGCGGGAACAGCGAGACCGGGATCAGCTTGAAGTTGGCGATGCCGAACGGGATGCCGATGATCGTGATGCACAGGGCGATACCGGTGACGATGTGGGTGAGGGCCAGCCACCAGCCGGCGAGGACCAGCCAGAGGACGTTCCCGAGACAGGACGGAGCTCCCGCGTCACGGCGCTCGACCGTCGTGTACCCGAAGGGCCAGAGGGCGTAGACGCCGATGCGGAAAGCCGCCACGCCAAAGGGAATTCCGATGATGGTGATGCACAGCAGCAGGCCTGCGAACACGTATCCGAGGAACAGCCAGAAGCCGCTGAGGATGAGCCATATGACGTTCAGGATGGTCTTCACTGGTGTCCTGCCATCTTCTCGAGACGGGCGATGCGCTCCGCCATCGGCGGGTGCGTCGAAAACATCTTGGAGAGGCCCTGGCCCGGGCGGAACGGGTTCGCGATCATCATGTGGCTCGCAGTCTCGATGCGGGGCTCGGGCGGCAGCGGGAGCTGCTTGGTGCCCAGTTCGAGCTTGCGCAGGGCACCGGCGAGGGCCAGGGGGTCGCCGGTGAGCTGGGCGCCGGAGGCGTCGGCCTCGTACTCGCGTGAGCGGCTGATGGCCAGTTGGATGAGGCTGGCGGCGAGCGGGCCGAGGATCATGATCAGCAGCATGCCGAGGATGCCGGGGCCGTCGTCGTCGTTGGACCGGCCCACGGGGATCAGCCAGGCGAAGTTGACCAGGAACATGATCACCGAGGCGAGGGCGCCGGCCACCGAGGCGATGAGGATGTCGCGGTTGTAGACGTGGCTCAGTTCGTGGCCGATGACGCCGCGCAGTTCGCGCTCGTCGAGGAGGCGCAGGATGCCCTCCGTGCAACACACGGCGGCGTTGCGCGGGTTGCGGCCGGTGGCGAAGGCGTTGGGGGCCTCGGTCGGGGAGATGTACAGGCGGGGCATGGGCTGGCGGGCCTGGGTGGAGAGCTCGCGGACCATGCGGTACAGGCCGGGGGCCTCGAACTCGCTCACGGGGCGGGCGCGCATGGCGCGCAGGGCCAGCTTGTCGCTGTTCCAGTACGCGTACGCGTTGGTGCCGAGCGCGATCAGGACCGCGACGAAGAGCCCCGTGCGGCCGAAGAAGCTGCCGATGACGATGATGAGTGCGGACAGTCCCCCGAGGAGTACTGCGGTCCTGAGCCCGTTGTGCCGGCGGTGCACGGTACGCCCTCCAAGTCGTGCGGCAGGGGAACCCTTCGCTTGCGGATCTTGCCTTCTGATCTGCGGTTCCGCTGGTGTCGTGGTGCCACGTCCAGTGGAACCTCCCGTTTTGGACAACGCCAGACGAGGGCCCCGGGTTCCCTTGTGCTCCCGGCGGCGGGCGTGGGCCGTCCGGGTGACGGCTCAGAAGAGGGCGGTGTCGGCGAAGCGCAGAACCAGTTGCGGGGCGCCGGAGAGGGCGATGCCGAGGACCGCGGTGAGGGTGATCGCGGCGGTGAGGGGCGCGGGGACGGGGTGCTTGCCGGTCTCGCCCTCGGGGGCGCGGAAGAGGAGCGCCGTCCAGCGGAGGTAGTAGTACAGGGCGATCACGACGTTGGCCGCCATGACGACGGCGAGCCAGCCGAGGCCGGCGTCGACGGCGGCCGAGAAGACGGTGACCTTGGCGAAGAGTCCGATGATGCCGGGCGGCAGTCCGGCGAGGCAGAGCAGGAAGAAGGCCAGGACGAGCGCGGAGAGCGGGTTCCTCGCGTACAGGCCCTGGTAGTCCGTGACGCGGTTCGCGGCGTGCGTACGGCCGACCAGGGCCGCGACGGCGAAGGCGCCCAGGTTGACGGCGGCGTACATGAGGGCGTAGGCGACGGTGGAGCCGACGGCGTGCTCGGGGTCGTCGGAGTACGCGGCGGCGGCGATCGGGACGAGGAGGTAGCCGGCCTGTCCGACGGAGGACCAGGCGAGCAGACGTACGGCACTGTACGCGCGCGTGGCCTGCTGGCGGAGGGCGCCGACGTTGCCGACGGTCATGGTGAGGGCGGCCAGGGCCGCCAGCGCGGGACCCCAGACGTCGGCGTACGACGGGAAGGCGACGACTGTGACGAGGATGAGGCCGGAGAAGCCCACGGCCTTGCCGACGACCGACAGGTAGGCGGCGATGGGGAGGGGGGCGCCGACGTAGGTGTCGGGGACCCAGAAGTGGAAGGGGACGGCGGCCGTCTTGAAGGCGAAGCCGATGAGGGTGAGGACGACGCCGGTCTGGGCGAGGGTGTGCAGTTGCCCGTCGACGTGCTGGAGGCGGTCGGCCACCTGGGTGAGGTACAGGGTGCCGGTCGTGGCGTAGACGAAGCTGATGCCCAGGAGGCTGACGGCGGTCGCGGTGACGGACGACAGGAAGAACTTCAGGGCCGCCTCGGAGGAGCGGCGGTCGCCGTGCCGGATGCCGACGAGGGCGAAGGCGGGCAGGGAGGCGACCTCGAGGGCGACGACGAGGGTGGCGAGGTCGCGGGAGGCGGGCAGGAGGGCCGCGCCCGCGGCGGAGGACAGGAGCAGGAACCAGAACTCGCCCTCGGGGAGCCGTCCGCGCTCGTCCTTCAGGGCGGTGACCGACAGGAGGGCGGCCAGCAGCGCTCCGCCCAGCACCAGGAACTGGATGACGAGGGTGAAGTGGTCGGCCGTGTAGCTGCACACGCGTGTGCCGCCGGTCAGGCAGAAGGTGGAGCGGTCGCCGTCCAGGAGTGGCAGCAGGAGGGCCGTGGCGGCGGCGAGGCCCGCGACGGAGAGCCAGCCCAGGAGCGGCTTGCGGCTGTCGGGCACGAACAGGTCGGCGACGAGGACGACCAGTGCGACGACCGCGGTGAGGGTGGGTGGGGCGATGGCGAGCCAGTCGACGGACTGGACGAGCGAGGGGGCGGCGGCGAGGTGGCTCATCGGTTGCCTCCTGCGAGGAGCTGCTGCACGGCCGGGTCGGTCAGGCCGAGGAGTGCCTTGGGCCAGAGGCCGGCGACGACGGTGAGGACGACGAGCGGTGTCCAGGCCGCGAACTCGTAGGTGCGGACGTCGGTGAGGCGGGGGGCGTCCTGCGGGAGGGCGCCCATGCAGACGCGGCGGACCACGACGAGGAGGTAGGCCGCGGTCAGGAGCGTCCCGAAGGCGGCGATCGCGGTGAAGGTGAGGAAGGCGGGGCGGCTGAGGTCGTCGGCGGGGTCGAAGGCGCCGAACAGGGCCAGCATCTCGCCCCAGAAGCCGGCGAGGCCGGGCAGGCCGAGCGAGGCGACCGCGGCGAAGGCGAGGAGGCCGCCGAGGCGGGGGGCCTTGCCGTAGAGGGCGGCTCCGGTGTCCTGCGCGAGGGTGTCCAGGTCGGTGGTGCCGGTGCGGTCCTTCAGGGCGCCGACCAGGAAGAACAGCAGGCCGGTGATGAGGCCGTGGGCGATGTTGGCGAAGAGGGCGCCGTTGACGCCGGTCGGGGTCGTGGAGGCGATACCCAGCAGGACGAAGCCCATGTGGCCGACGGAGGAGTAGGCGATCAGACGCTTGAGGTCACCCTTGGCGCCCTCTTTGGCGAGGGCGAGGCAGGCCAGGGAGCCGTAGATGATGCCGACGACGGCGAGGGCGGCGAGGTAGGGCGCGAAGGTGTGGAAACCGTCGGGCGCGACCGGGAGGACGATCCGGACGAACCCGTACGTGCCCATCTTCAGCAGGACGCCGGCGAGCAGGACCGAGCCGACGGTCGGGGCGGCGGTGTGGGCGTCCGGCAGCCAGCTGTGCAGGGGCCACATCGGGGTCTTCACCGCGAGCCCGATCCCGATCGCCAGAACGGCGGTGACCTGCACGGATGTGGTCAGGGACCGGCCGTTGTCAGTGGCGAGTGCCACCATGTCGAAGGTGCCCGCCCTGAGTCCGATCAGGAGCAGGCCGAGCAGCATGACCACGGATCCGAGCAGCGTGTACAGGATGAACTTCCAGGCCGCCCGGGTCCGGCCCGCGCCGCCCCAGCGTGCGATGAGGAAGTACATCGGGATCAGGACCATCTCGAAGGCGAGGAAGAACAGCAGTAGGTCGAGGACGGCGAAGGTGGCGAGGGTGCCGGCCTCGAGGACGAGCAGGAGCGCGACGAAGGCCTTCGGGCTCGGGCCCGCGGGCAGGTTGAAGTACGAGTAGAGCGCGCACAGGAAGGTCAGCAGCGCGGTCAGGACCAGAAGGGGGAGGGAGATGCCGTCGATGCCGAGGTGGATGCGCACGTCGAGTGCGGGGATCCAGCTGATGTCGGTCGTGGCCTGCATCTTCGACGGCTGGTCGTGGTCGAAGCCGAGTGCGAGGACGATCGCGGCGATGAGGATCGCGCCGGTCACGGTGACACCGTGCCGCAGGACGGCCTGCTCGGGTGACTTCCCCTTCAGCCCGGGCGGGGCGGGCAGGAGAGCGGCGGCCGCGCCGAGGAGCGGGCCGGCCACGATCAATGCCAGAAGGAACTGCATCAGGGACTCACTGATATCGATCACGCCTGCTCACGCTCCTGTGGCGACGAGGACTGCGGCGACCACCAGGACGACGGTGCCGGCGAGCAGCGCGCTCACATAGGTCTGGACGTTGCCGGTCTGGGCGCGCCGCACGGCGGCGCCGAGCCAGCGGGGCAGGGTGCCCGCGCCGCGTACGTAGGTGTCGACGACCTCGCGGTCGAGGAACCGGACGAGGCTCGCTGCGGCCTGCACCGGGCGGACGAACAGGGTGGTGTAGAGGGCGTCCAGGTGGAAGCCGGTGGCCGCGTGGCGGTGCAGGGGGCCGAGCAGGAGCCGTCCGGGGTCTGCCGGGTCGGGTGCGGAGGCCACGTCTCCGTAGGCGGGTGCATGGGTCGCGATGGCCTCGGCCTCGACGAGTCCGGCGTCGCCCTCGGGGTGGGCGGCGACGGCGCCGAGCGGGAAGCGGGCCGTGAGTGCGGTGGTGTGCCGCCATGCGCTGTAGAGGAGCAGGCCGCCGGCGAGGGCCAGGCCGGTACCGAGGACGGAGGTGGTGAGGGTCGGGGCGAGGTCACGGCCGTCGAACCAGTCGGGCAGCGAGCGGTAGGCGAACCCGCCGAGGGCGAGGGACGGGATGGCGAGCACCCACAGCACCACGGTCATCGTCAAGGGCTGGCGGCCGTGGTCGGGGGCCTCGGCGCCGTGGCCGCGGAAGGCCAGCAGCCACAGCCGGGTCGCGTAGGCGGCGGTGAGGACGGCGGTGAGCAGGCCGGCGACGAGGACGATCCAGCCGGCTGCGGCGGGGGCGTGCTCGGTGTGGCCGGTGGAGACGTGCTCGGCGGCGCCGAGGACGGTCTCCTTGGAGAAGAAGCCGCTGAAGGGCGGGATTGCGGCGAGTGCGAGGAGGGCCACGGTCATCGTCCAGAAGGCGTCCGGGACGCGGTCGCGCAGTCCGGTCATGCGGGACATGGCGGCCAGCGAGTTGGTGCCGGCGGCGTGGATGATCACGCCGGCCGCGAGGAACAGCAGGGCCTTGAAGGCGCCGTGGGAGAGGAGGTGGAAGACGGCGGCGCCGCGGTCTCCGACGGCGAGGGCGCCGGTCATGTAGCCGAGTTGGCCGATCGTCGAGTAGGCGAGGACCCGCTTGATGTCGTCCTGGGCGAGCGCGGCGAGACCCGAGCCGGCCATGGTGACGGCGGCCATGACGGCGAGGACGACCATCGCGGCCCGGGAGGCCTCGAACACCGGGAGGAGACGGGCGACGAAGTAGACACCGGCGGCGACCATGGTCGCGGCGTGGATGAGCGCGGAGACGGGTGTCGGGCCGGCCATCGCGTCCGGGAGCCAGGTGTGCAGCGGAAACTGCGCCGACTTGCCGGCCACACCGGCCAGGAGCAGCAGGGCGATGGGCGTCGGGTGGTCGAGTCCGCCGTGGGCGACCGTGCCGAGGACCTCGGTGATCCGGAAGGAGCCGGCGTCGCTGGCGAGGGCGAGCAGACCGATGAGGAAGGGGACGTCGCCGAGCTTGGTGACGAGGAAGGCCTTGATGGAGGCGGCGCGGGCCTCCGGGGTCTCCCAGTAGTGGCCGACCAGGAAGTAGGAGCAGATGCCCATCACTTCCCAGCCGACCAGCAGCACGATCAGGTCGCCCGAGTAGACGACGAGGAACATCGCGGAGGTGAACAGGGAGACGAGGGCGGCGTACGAGGGGTAGCGCGGGTCGTCGCGCAGGTAACCCGTCGAGTAGATCTGCACGCAGGTGGCGACGAGGCCGACCAGGGTGGCGACGAGGGCGGCGAAGCCGTCGATGTGCAGGGCGAGTTCGATCGGGACGGAGCCGGTGGGCGTCAGCTCGGTGGCGGCGTCGACGGCCGCGTCCCCGCCCTGGTGTACCGCGACGGTCGCGGCCAGTACGAGGGAGGCGAGCGTCGGCAGGACGGCGAGCGGGCGCACGAAGCCGGGGGCGGTACGGCCGAGGAGCAGACCGGTGACGGCACCGAGGAACGGCAGGAGGGGGACGAGGACGGCGAGGGTGGTCGTGGTCACGCGGTGGCCTCAGCCTTCTCGGCCGTGGGGGCGGTGCCGTCGTCGCCGGCGGGCTCGTCGCCCCCGGCGCTCTCGTGGCCCTCGGCGGTGTCGCGGAGCTTGTCGATGTCCGCGGTGCCGCGGTTGCGGTGGACGGCGAGGACGATCGCCAGGCCGATGCCGATCTCGGCGGCGGCGATGGCGATGGTGAACAGGGTGAGGGCCTGACCGGAGTGCAGGGTCTCCTCGGCGGTCCGGCTGAGCCAGACGTCGAAGGCGACGAGGTTGAGGTTGACGGCGTTGAGCATCAGCTCGACCGACATCAGGACCAGGATCGCGTTGCGGCGGGCGAGGACGCCGTACAGGCCGGTGCAGAAGAGGAGGGCGGAGAGGACGGCGGGATAGGCGAGGTGCATCAGCGGGCGCCTTCCTGCTCGGCCGGATTTTTCCGGGCATCCGGGACGGACGGGGAACTCTTGCCGGTGGCTCGGGAGTTCAGAGGGGGAGAGCTCGACTCCGCCTTCGCCTTGCGGGACAGGACGATCGCGCCGACCAGGGCCGCGAGGAGCAGGACGGAGAGAGCCTCGAAGGGGAGGACCCAGTTCTGGAAGAGGCTCGCGCCGGTGGCCTCGGTGGAGCCGGCGGCCGGGCCGTCGAGGTCGATCCAGGTGGCGCGGAAGGCGTCGACGACGACCCAGACGAGGGTGGCCGCGGCGGCGACGGCGACCGTGAGGGCGGCCCAGCGGTTGCCGGAGTCCGCGTCCGGGGAGCGGCCGATGGGCGCTCTGGTGAGCATCAGACCGAAGAGAAGGAGGACGACGACGGAGCCCACGTAGATCAGCACCTGCACCCAGGCGATGAACTCCGCGGTGAGCAGGAGGTACTCGACGGCGAGGCCGCCGAGGGTCACCACCAGCCAGAGAGCGGCGTGCACCAGCTGCTTGGTGGTGACGGTGACGAGGGCGGCGCCGAAGGTCACCAGGCCGACGAGGACGAAGGCGATCTCCACGCCGGTCGGGGAGAGGAAGCCGTGAGGTGCCTGAGCAAGGGTCACGCCTCGCCTCCCTGGGGGTTGTCCGGTCCGGGCGGAGTGTCCTGGCCTGCCTGGGTGTCCTGCGTCGCCGGGGTGGTCCGCGTCTCCGTCTCCGGGGTGGTCCGAGCGGCAGCCAGCTTCTCGGCCGTCTTGCGGGCGGCGGCGATCTCCTTCGGTTCCTCCGCGCCGGGGTCGAGGGCGGGCGGGGCCGGCACGGTCCACATCCACTCGCGGAGCTTGTCCCGTTCGTGGGTGAGTTCGCGGATGTCGGTCTCGGCGTACTCGAACTCCGGGGACCAGAACAGCGCGTCGAAGGGACAGACCTCGATACAGATGCCGCAGTACATGCACAGGGAGAAGTCGATGGCGAAGCGGTCGAGGACGTTGCGGCTGCGCTCGCGGCCGCCGGGGGTCGCCGCCGGGACCGTCTCCTTGTGGGAGTCGATGTAGATGCACCAGTCCGGGCACTCGCGGGCGCACAGCATGCACACCGTGCAGTTCTCCTCGAACAGGCCGATCACACCGCGGGTGCGGGGCGGGAGGTCGGGCTGTGCGTCCGGGTACTGCTCGGTGACGGTCTTCCGCGTCATCGTGCGGAGGGTGACGGCCAGGCCCTTGGCGAGGCCGGAGCCGGGAATCGACAGACGGGGCCGCGCGGAGGGCGTCGTCGAGGGGCGGTGGTCGGGTGACGGGCGGGACATCAGGAGATCACCACCTTGACGACGCCGGTGAGGGCGATCTGGGCGAGGGAGAGGGGGACGAGGAGAGTCCAGGACAGCTTCTGGAGCTGGTCCTCGCGCAAGCGGGGATAGGTGACGCGCAGCCAGATCACGACGAAGGCGAGGACGGCGGACTTCAGCAGGGTCCAGACCCAGCCGAGGCCGTCGGCACCCCAGGGGCCGTGCCAGCCGCCCAGGAAGAGGACGGTGGTCAGACCGCACAGGACGACGATTCCGGCGTACTCGGCGAGGAGGAACAGGGCGAAGCGGAGGCCGGTGTACTCGGTGTAGGCGCCGAAGATGATCTCCGAGTCGGCTACGGGCATGTCGAACGGGGGGCGCTGGAGTTCGGCGAGGCCGGCGACGAAGAAGACGATCGCGCCGACGATCTGCCAGGGCAGCCACCACCACTCGAAGGCGTCGACGATTCCGGGGAGGGACACCGTGCCGGCCGCCATGGCGACGGAGGCGGCGGTGAGCAGCATCGGAAGCTCGTAGGCGAGGAGCTGGGCGGCGGTGCGCAGACCGCCGAGAAGGGAGAACTTGTTGGCGCTGGCCCAGCCGGCCATGAGCGAGCCGAGGACGCCGACGCCCATCAAGGCCAGGACGAAGAAGACACCGGCGTCGACCACCTCTCCGACGGCGCCCTCGCCGGGGCCGATGGGGATGGCGAGGAGGACCAGAAGGTACGGGAGCAGGGCGACGGCGGGGGCCAGCTGGAAGATACGGCGGTCCGCGCCCGCGGGGACGATGTCCTCCTTCTGTGCGAACTTCACACCGTCCGCGATGAGCTGGGCCCAGCCGTGGAAGCCACCGGCGTACATCGGGCCGAGGCGGCCCTGCATGTGGGCCATCACCTTGTGCTCGGCCTGACCGACGATCAGGGGGAAGGTGAGGAAGACGACGAAGACGACCAGGAGTCGCAGGGCGACGTCGAGAGCGTCGTTCACTGCGGGCCTCCCTGGGGGTTCGCGGGGGTGTCGTTGTCAGGGGCGCCGTTGTCGGAGGCGTCGTTGTCGGAGGCGTCGTTGTCGGAGGCGCCGTTGTCGGGGGCGCCGTTGTCGGAGGCGTCGTTGTCGGGGCTGGCAGTCTCGGGACGGTCGTTCCCCGGGCGGTCGTTCCCGGGGACGGGTGCGGCGTCCGGGGCGTCCGGGTGATCCGTGTCGGGTTCGGGATGCCTCGGGTCCCGTTGCGGAGCGTCGAACGCGGGGCGGGCGTGGTGCCAGGGGGCGTCGGCGCTGCGGGGGGTCTGCGCGCGGCGGGACGCCCCGCTGCCGGTGGCCGACCGACGGCCGGCGGAGCCCTCGGACGCGGCAGACGGGGCGGAGGATGCGGACGACGCCGCGTCGCGCGGGACCGCCGGGGGTTCGGGCGCCGAGGAGCCCGGAGCGGCAGGGGCGGCACCCTTTCGGTCCGGGGGCGTCCCGCCTGAGGCCGGGGACTCCGGGAGCGGGGACTCCGGGGCCGGGGATTCCGAGGCCGGGGACTCGTCGCCCGCGGACGTCTCCCCTGGAGACACGTCCGCTGCCCGCTGAGAGGCCGACCCCTCGCTCGCGCTTCGGGAACGGCGGGGGCCGGCGCCGGAGGCGCTCCGGGGAGTGGCCGGAGCCGGAGCGTCCTCGGTTCCGGCCGCCGACGGGGTTCGCGGTCGGGCGGTGGGCTGGGGCGGGGTCCGGTCGGGCGCCTGGCTCGCCGAGCCCTCGGCGGCCGTCCGCGCTCGTCGTGCGGGGCGTACGGGCGCGGTGGGTGGCGCCTCCGCGGCCCCGGCAGGCCGGCCTGCCGCTTGGCTCGCCGCTTCGCCCGCCGCTCGGCCCGCTTCCCGGCTCACTTGCAGGTCCGCTCCCTGCTCTGCCGTCTCTGCCGTCTCTGCCGTCTGATCCGCCTTCTGGCTGGCCGAGCCTTCGGACGCCGTTCGCGCGCGCCGGGCCGGGCGCTCGCCTGCCGGGCGGGCCGGGCGGTCGCCGGGGGCTGTGCGGGGAGCTCGGACGGGGCGGGCCGGGGCAGGGGGGAGCTGGCCCTTCAAAGGACCCCATTCGTTGGGGTCGGGGACTCCCGGGGGGAGCATCTGGCGGCGCTTGGGACCGCCGTGCTCGGACTCGCCGGGTTCCTTCGCGCCGGGCCAGGCCTTGGCGACGCGGGCGGCGAGGACGAAGTCCTTGCGGAGGGGGTGGCCCTCGAAGTTCTCGGGGAGGAGGAGGTGGTCCAGGGCCGGATGGTTGGCGAAGACGACGCCGAACATCTCGTGGGTCTCGCGCTCGTGCCAGGCCGCGCCCGCGTAGACGTCCACGGCGGAGGCGAGCGTCGGGGCCTCGTGCGGGACCGTCGTGCGCAGCAGCAGTCGGCGGACCGGCGCCAGGGCGACGACGTGGGCCGAGACGTGGAAGCCGGTGCCCGGTTCGTCGACCGCGCTCAGCCAGTCGAAGTAGGTGCAGGACAGCCGGTCGCGGGCCGCGAGCAGTGCCGCGGTCCAGGACCGCGGCGGTACGTCGACCGTCAGGACCTCGTACGACTCCTCGGCGGTGGCCTCCGGACCGAAGAGTTCCTCGGCGGGGGCGGGGAGCCAGCCGACGGTGGTCATCGGGCGTCCCCCTCCGCGGCCGGCGGCCGGACGAGCCCGCTCTGGAGGGCCGCCGTCGAGGGACGGTCGGCGCCGGTGGCGTAGCGCTCCCCCAGCGACTCGCGGGCGATCTTCTCCTGGAGCTTGAGGATTCCCTGGAGCAGCGCCTCGGGGCGCGGCGGGCAGCCGGGGACGTACACGTCGACGGGGATGATCTGGTCGACGCCCTTGGTGACGGAGTACGAGTCCCAGTACGGGCCGCCGCAGTTGCTGCACGCGCCGAAGGAGATGACGTACTTCGGCTCGGGCATCTGCTCGTAGAGGCGCTTGACGGCCGGGGCCATCTTGTCCGTGACCGTGCCGGAGACGACCATCAGGTCGGCCTGGCGCGGGCCCGGCGCGAAGGGGATGACGCCCAGGCGGATGAAGTCGTGGCGTGCCATGGACGCGGCGATGAACTCGATCGCGCAGCAGGCGAGGCCGAAGTTGAAGACCCAGAGCGAGTAGCGGCGGCCCCAGTTCAGGACGACCTTCATCGGCTCCGGGGCGAGACGGGCGAGGGCGCCGAGCTTTCCCGGCTCCCGGCTCTGCCCGGTCGGGGGGATCCTCACCGGATCGGGGAGCAGGACCGGCTCGGGAGTCGCCACCGGCTCGGGGGTGGGCGGGTTCACGTCCATGTCAGGACGCCCTTCTTGTAGGCGTACAGCAGGCCCACGGCCAGGAAGCCGAGAAAGACGAACATCTCCACGAGCGTGGCCGCGCCGTAGCCGGGGGCGGCGAAGATCGTCGCCCAGGGGAACAGGAAGATCGAGTCGACGGCGAAGATGACGTAGAGGAAGGCGTAGACGTAGTAGCGGACCTGGGTGTGGGCCCAGCCCTCGCCGACGGGGTCGACGCCGCACTCGTACGTCAGGAGTTTCTCGGGGGTGGGGACCACGGGGCGCAGCAGGCGGCCCGCGCCGAACGCGACCGCGACGAAGAGCACGCCGATGACGGCGAGGAGTCCGACGACCGCGTAGGAGTCGAAGTAGTCCGACGCCACGACGACCGTCGGTTCCCTCAGCGCTGCTTGCGACGACTGCGGCACGGTCCGTCCCTCGCTCCCCGACCCGACCTCGGTCTGTTCGACGATCTGTACGCACGGGAGTCTAGGGCCTGATAAAGACACGGTAAGCAGGCCGTCACAGCCGGGGCGAGGGGGGTGGGGTTTTCCCCAGGGCCTCCCGGCGGCGAACTCCATGGCGCGGGGGCGCGTCGCGCGGCACGCTGGCACACATGACCGTATCCAAAGCCGCTCCCACGGCCGTGCGTCCGCGCACCGTGCCCGTCGTGCCCGCCGTGGGCCCGGGTGCACCGGGTGCACCCGGTGCGCCGGGGCGCGACGAGCCGTTGCCGCGCGTCCGGTTCGCCTACGACCCGCAGACGTGGAAGGAGATCGCCCACCTTCTGACGAACCTGCCCATGTCGGTCGTCGGCTTCGTCTACGTCATGACGGTGCCGTTCATCGGCGCCACCCTGACGCTCACGGTGGTCGGCCTGCCGCTGCTGGCGGTCGGTCTGCTGGGGGCGCGGCTGATGGGGCGGTTCGAGCGGGGCCGGGCGCGGATGCTGCTCGCGGTGCGGGTCGACGAGCCGAGCCCGCTGCCGCTGCGCCGGGCGGGCAACGTCTTCCAGGGCATGTGGCTGGTCCTGAAGGATCCGGTGGCCTGGCGGACGGTGCTGTACGACTTCGTCCGGCTGCCGTGGGGGATCCTCACCTTCACGGTGACGCTGACGTCGTTGTTCGTGCTGTGGCCGGTGCTGCCCTTCCTGGCGCGGGGGCTGACCAACGCGGACCGGGCGATGGTGCGGGCCCTGCTGTGCCCCTCGGACGAGCTGGAGCGGCGGATCGCCGAACTCGAGTCCGACCGCGGGGTCGTGGTGGACACGGCCGCGGCCGATCTGCGGCGGATCGAGCGGGATCTGCACGACGGCGCGCAGGCGCGGCTGGTCAATCTGGCGATGGGGCTCGGCCTGGCCAAGGAGAAGCTGCTGGAGGACCCGGACGCGGCGTCGGTGATGGTCGAGGAGGCGCACGGCGAGGTGAAGCTCGCCCTCCAGGAGCTGCGGGACCTGGCGCGGGGGATCCATCCGGCCGTGCTGACCGACCGGGGGCTGGACGCGGCACTGTCGTCGGTGGCCTCGCGGTGCACGGTACCGGTGCAGGTGACGGCCGAACTGCCGGCACGGCCGGCGCCGGCCATCGAGGGCATCGCCTACTTCACCGTCTCCGAGCTGCTGCAGAACGTCAGCAAGCACAGTGGGGCGAGGTCGGCGTCCGTGGACGTGTGGCGGGCGGAGAACCGGCTGCTCATCCAGGTGTCCGACGACGGCCGGGGCGGTGCGCGGCTCGACGGCGGGTCGGGGATGCGGGGGCTGGCGGACCGGCTGGGCGCCGTGGACGGGCTGTTCATCGTGGACTCCCCGGTCGGGGGGCCCACGACCGTGACGGCGGAGTTGCCCTGGCGGGACCGGACGGAGCCGGCGCAGTAGGTGACCCCGCCGCGGGGCCGCGCGGCGCTGTGCGGCCCCGGCCGCCCCCGAGGTCCGGCCGTCCCCGAGGTCCGGGGTGGGGAAAACCCCCCTTCCAAGACGCCGACGGACTCCATGGTCCGCACGGCCGGCGCCGAGGAGGGTGGAGGTAGGGGACGACACCTGCGGACGAGACGAGCGGAACGGACGACGCCGATGGCCACGCAGTACGGGCAGTACGGGCAGTACGGGGACTACCAGGACCACGGGGACCACCTGGGCCACGGGAGCCACGGGGACCGTTCGCGGCACGGAGGGACGCCCGGCGCCGGGGCCGGTGAGGGCCGGCGGCATCGGCTGCCGGCCGCGCTGCGGGCACCGGTCGAGGCGCGTGCCTGGCGGGAGTTCGCCTACGTGCTGCTGAGCCTGCCGATCGGCATCGTGCTGTTCACCTTCGCGGTCACGATGCTGTCGGTGGGGGCCGGCCTGCTGGTGACGTTCCTCGGGGTTCCGGTACTGGCGGCGGGGCTGGCGGCGTGCCGTGGCCTCGGGGCGGTGGAACGGGCGCGGGCGCGGGGGCTGCTCGGGCTGGACGTGGCCACGCCGGAGCCGTTGCGGCCGCGGGGCCCCGGGGCGCTGGCCTGGATGGGCGCGGTACTCAGGAGCGGCACGTCCTGGCGCCACGTCCTGTACGCGGTGCTGCACCTGCCGTGGGCGGTGTTCTCCTTCTCCGTCGCGGTCGTGTTCTGGGTGTACGGCTGGACGACGCTGACGTATCCGCTGTGGTTCTGGCTCTTCCCGCTGTACGGCGGGCAGGACGGCCTTCAGCTGTACGGCGACGAGGGGCACCGGGTGTACCTGGACAACCCGTTCGAGATCACTGTGACGGCGTTGGTGGGGCTGTTGTTCACGCTGGCCACGCCGTGGATCGTGCGGGCGCTGACGACGGTGGACCGGGTGATGGTGCACGGGCTGCTCGGGCCGTCGCGGCTGGCGTCGCGGGTGGTGGAGCTGGAGTCCGACCGGGGGGTCGTGGTCGACACGGCGGCCGCCGACCTGCGGCGGATCGAGCGGGATCTGCACGACGGGGCGCAGGCGCGGCTGGTGGCGTTGGCGATGGATCTGGGCCTCGCGAAGGAGAAGCTGCGGGAGGATCCGCGGGAGGCGGCGCGGATGGTGGACGAGGCGCACGGCGAGGTGAAGACGGCGTTGCAGGAGCTGCGGGACCTGGCGCGGGGCATCCATCCGGCCGTGCTGACCGACCGGGGGCTGGACGCGGCGCTGTCGTCGGTGGCCTCGCGGTGCACGGTGCCGGTGCAGGTGGAGGTGGACCTGGTGGAGCGGCCGGCCGCGGCGATCGAGGGGATCGCCTACTTCACGGTGTCCGAGCTGCTGCAGAACGTCAGCAAGCACAGTGGGGCGAGGTCGGCGTCCGTGGACGTGTGGCGGGCGGAGGACCGGCTGCTGGTGCAGGTGAGCGATGACGGTGTGGGCGGTGCGGATGCCTCCGGCGGGTCGGGGCTGGCGGGGCTGGCCGGGCGGCTCGACGCGGTGGACGGGATTCTGGTGGTGGACTCCCCGGCCGGCGGGCCCACGCGGGTGACGGCGGAGCTGCCCTGGCGGGGTGGGGAGTAGGGGTTTCCCCGCGCCCGCCGCACCCGCCCTGCCCTTCCCTTCCCTTCCCTTCCCTTCCCTTCCCTTCCCCCAGAGGCTCCGCCCCTTGCGTCCCGCCGAGCCTGCCGAGGGCTCCGCCCTGAACCCCGGCGGGACTCCCCCTTCACCCCGTACGGGATCCCGGCGGGAATCCCCCTTCACCCCGTACGGGATCCCGGCAAAACTCGCCCCCGCCCCGCGTGGGACCCCGCCCCGCGCCCCGTACGGGACCCGGACAGGACTCCAGCCCCCGCACCCCGCGTCGGGTTCCGCCCCCGCACCCCGTGCGGATCCCGCACGGGCCTCGGCCGGGGCACCACCCCCGGTCCAGTCGGGCGCTGTGTCTCCACCAGCCGTTTGTGGTCGGCTTCGGACCGGGCCGGGGGATTCGGCAGGCCTGAGGGCGCCCCCTGTCGAAGATTTCCTGTCGTCGTCGCCGGACTCGCCCGGCGCGGGGCGATTGCTGGGATGCTGGGGCTGTTCCGTGGACGGACGGGTTGTGGCTGGGGGGCCGGAGAACGTGGAGGTCAGGGTGCGGGTGGTCATTGCCGAGGACTCGGTGTTGCTGCGGGAGGGGCTGACGCGGTTGTTGACGGACCGTGGGCATGACGTGGTCGCCGGGGTCGGGGATGCCGAGGCGCTGGTGAAGACGGTCACCGAGCTGGATGCGGAGGGGGCGTTGCCCGACGTGGTCGTGGCCGACGTACGGATGCCCCCGACGCACACCGACGAGGGGGTGCGGGCCGCGGTACTGCTGCGCAAGTCGTATCCGGGGCTCGGGGTGCTGGTGCTGTCGCAGTACGTGGAGGAGAGGTACGCCACCGAACTGCTGGCCGGTTCCAGCCGCGGGGTGGGTTATCTGCTCAAGGACCGGGTGGCCGAGGTCCGGGAGTTCGTGGACGCGGTGGTGCGGGTGGCCGAGGGGGGTACGGCCCTGGACCCCGAGGTGGTCGCGCAGCTGCTCGGGCGCAGCCGTAAGCAGGACGTGCTGGCCGGGCTGACCCCGCGGGAGCGGGAGGTGCTGGGGCTGATGGCCGAGGGGCGGACGAACTCGGCGATCGCCAAGCAGCTGGTGGTGAGCGACGGCGCGGTGGAGAAGCACGTCAGCAACATCTTCCTGAAGCTCGGGCTGTCACCGAGCGACGGGGATCACCGGCGCGTTCTCGCGGTCCTCACCTATCTGAACTCCTGAGGACGGTGAAAGAGCGCTTTTTCTTCGTCGTGCCTTCTCGCACATCCCGGGCGGTCGGAAATCATGGCTCGTCGGGGCGCCGGGCCGGCTCAGGGCGGTGACCGTCGTGCGAATGGCCGAGGAAGGCGACCCTTACAGACGTAGGGTTGATCCAGGGAGGGTCTGTGGGAAGGCCGCTCCCCCGGACAGCCGCTTCGAGGGAGGTCCAGTTCAGTGACCAGTCAGGTCAGCAGCCCAGCGGAACAGGCCGACGGCAGCGACGGAACGGACGCAGCCGTCGTGGGAGAGCAGCGCAAACCGGGCGGAACGAAGGACGTACGCCGTCTCGACCGGGTGATCATCAGGTTCGCGGGGGACTCCGGTGACGGCATGCAGCTCACCGGTGACCGTTTCACCTCGGAGACGGCGTCGTTCGGCAACGACCTGTCGACGCTGCCGAACTTCCCCGCCGAGATCCGGGCGCCCGCCGGCACCCTTCCCGGCGTGTCCTCGTTCCAGCTGCACTTCGCCGACCACGACATCCTCACACCGGGTGACGCGCCGAACGTGCTGGTCGCGATGAATCCGGCGGCCCTGAAGGCGAACATCGGCGATGTGCCGCGCGGTGCGGAGATCATCGTCAACACGGACGAGTTCAGCAGGCGGGCGATGCAGAAGGTGGGGTACGCGGCCTCGCCGCTGGAGGACGGGTCCCTCGACGGTTACCAGATCCACCCGGTCCCGCTGACCACGCTGACCGTCGAGGCACTCAAGGATTTCGACCTCACCCGCAAGGAGGCCGAGCGCAGCAAGAACATGTTCGCGCTCGGCCTCCTTTCGTGGATGTACCACCGGCCGACCGAGGGGACCGAGAAGTTCCTGAGGTCGAAGTTCGCGAAGAAGCCGGACATCGCGGCCGCCAACATCGCGGCGTTCCGGGCGGGCTGGAACTTCGGCGAGACGACCGAGGACTTCGCGGTCAGCTACGAGGTGGCCCCGGCGGCGAAGGCGTTCCCCGTCGGCACCTACCGGAACATTTCCGGGAACCTGGCGTTGGCGTACGGGCTGATCGCCGCGTCCCGGCAGGCGGACCTTCCGCTGTTCCTCGGCTCGTACCCGATCACGCCGGCCTCGGACATCCTGCACGAGCTGAGCAGGCACAAGAACTTCGGCGTGCGCACCTTCCAGGCCGAGGACGAGATCGCGGGGATCGGCGCGGCGCTGGGGGCGGCGTTCGGCGGCTCCCTCGCCGTCACCACGACCTCGGGTCCGGGCGTGGCGCTGAAGTCGGAGACCATCGGGCTCGCCGTGTCGCTGGAACTGCCGCTGCTGGTCGTCGACATCCAGCGGGGCGGGCCCTCGACCGGGCTGCCGACCAAGACCGAGCAGGCGGACCTGCTGCAGGCGATGTTCGGGCGCAACGGCGAGGCCCCGCTCCCGGTCGTCGCGCCCCGCACGCCCGCCGACTGCTTCGACGCCGCCCTGGAGGCGGCCCGGATCGCGCTGACGTACCGCACGCCGGTGATGCTGCTCTCGGACGGCTACCTCGCCAACGGCTCCGAGCCCTGGCGGATCCCCGAGCTGGACGAACTGCCGGACCTGGCGGTGCAGTTCGCGCAGGGTCCCAATCACACCCTTCAGGACGGCTCCGAGGTCTTCTGGCCGTACAAGCGCGACCCGCAGACCCTCGCCCGGCCGTGGGCGGTGCCGGGCACGCCGGGTCTGGAGCACCGGATCGGCGGGATCGAGAAGCAGGACGGCAGCGGCAACATCTCCTACGACCCGGCCAACCACGACTTCATGGTCCGCGTCCGGCAGGCCAAGATCGACGGCGTCGACGTGCCGGACGTCGAGGTGGACGACCCGCACGGGGCGAGGACCCTGGTCCTGGGCTGGGGTTCCACCTACGGGCCGATCACCGCGGCGGTACGGCGGCTGCGGGCGGCCGGGGAGGCGATCGCGCAGGCCCACCTGCGGCATCTGAACCCGTTCCCGAAGAACCTGGGCACGGTGCTGGAGGCGTACGACAAGGTCGTGGTCCCGGAGATGAACCTGGGCCAGCTCGCCACCCTGATCCGGGCGAGATACCTGGTCGACGCCCGCTCGTACAACCAGGTCAACGGCATGCCGTTCAAGGCGGAGCAGCTCGCCTCGGCTCTCAAGGAGGCCATCGATGGCTGAGACGTCCACGGAAGGCACGGGCACGATCGGGGCGCTTTCGCTCGTCCCCAGGGCCGAGGGCCGCCAGTCCATGAAGGACTTCAAGTCCGACCAGGAGGTCCGCTGGTGCCCCGGCTGCGGTGACTACGCGATCCTGGCCGCCGTCCAGGGCTTCATGCCGGAGCTGGGGCTGGCCAGGGAGAACATCGTCTTCGTCTCGGGCATCGGCTGCTCCTCGCGCTTCCCGTACTACCTGAACACCTACGGGATGCACTCGATCCACGGGCGGGCCCCGGCGATCGCGACCGGGCTCGCCACCAGCCGGCGCGACCTGAGCGTGTGGGTGGTGACCGGGGACGGGGACGCCCTGTCCATCGGCGGCAACCACCTCATCCACGCCCTGCGGCGCAACGTGAACCTGAAGATCCTGCTGTTCAACAACCGGATCTACGGGCTGACCAAGGGGCAGTACTCGCCCACCTCCGAGGTCGGCAAGATCACCAAGTCGACGCCGATGGGTTCGCTGGACGCGCCGTTCAACCCGGTGTCGCTGGCGCTCGGCGCGGAGGCGTCGTTCGTGGCGCGCACGATCGACTCCGACCGCAAGCACCTGACGGAGGTGCTGCGGCAGGCCGCCGCCCATCCGGGCACGGCGCTGGTGGAGATCTACCAGAACTGCAACATCTTCAACGACGGCGCCTTCGACGCGCTGAAGGACCGCGAGTCGGCCGAGGAGGCGGTGATCCGCCTCGAGCACGGGCAGCCGATCCGGTTCGGCGCCGACCGGTCCCGGGGGGTCGTGCGGGACCGTGCGACCGGCGATCTGAAGGTGGTGGCGGTGACCGCGGAGAACGAGTCCGAGGTCCTGGTCCACGACGCGCACTCCGCGTCCCCGACCACCGCGTTCGCGCTGTCCCGCCTCGCCGACCCGGACACCCTGCACCACACGTCGATCGGCGTCCTGCGCTCCGTCGAGCGGCCGGTCTACGACACCCAGATGTCCGACCAGCTCGACGCGGCCGTCGACCGCCACGGCAAGGGGGACCTGGCGGCGCTGCTGGCGGGCGGGGACACCTGGACGGTCGTCGGCTGAGCGGCGGCGACGCACCGCACACGTCGCACGAAGGCCCGGAACCGCGACGGTTCCGGGCCTTCGTGTTCACCCGTACGGATGCCGGCGGTACTCACCCGGGCCGTGCGGCGGCACCGCCCGGCTCGGCCCCCCGGAACCAGCACTTACCTTGACACCAGTACCTTACTTCAAAGTGGGTACTTTCCCTTAGTTAGCGCACGCCCTAGGGTTAGTTGCAGACCGCACCTCTCAAGGAGTTCTGCATCATGAGCATCGTCGTCACCGGAGCCACCGGACACCTCGGCCGTCACGTCGTGGAGCAGTTGCTGGAGAAGGTCCCCGCCGAGGGGATCACGGCCGTCGTGCGCGACAGGGCCAAGGCCGCCGACCTCGCCGAGCGCGGCGTGAAGCTCGCGGTCGCCGACTACAACGCCCCCGAAACCTTCGACGGCCTGTTCGCCGCCGGCGACAAGGTCCTGCTGATCTCGGGCAACGAGTTCGACAAGGGCCGCCCGGCCCAGCACCAGGTCGTCATCGACGCCGCGGCGGCGGCGGGCGTCGCGCTGCTGGCGTACACGAGCGCGCCCGGCAGCCTGAGCGCCGCGCTGGCCGACGACCACCGCGCCACCGAGAAGGCCCTGCTGGCCTCCGGTCTCCCCTACAGCCTGCTGCGCAACGGCTGGTACCACGAGAACTACACCGAGAACCTGGCCCCGGTGCTGGCGCACGACGCCGTCGTCGCCGCCGCCGGTGACGGCCGCGTCTCCTCCGCCTCCCGCGCCGACTACGCCGCCGCCGCGGTCGCCGTACTGACCGGCGAGGGGCACGAGAACACGACGTACGAACTGGGCGGCGACGAGGCGTGGAGCTTCGCGGAGTACGCGGCCGAGCTGAGCCGGCAGACCGGCAGGGAGATCGCCTACAACGCCGTGTCCACCGAGGCCCTGGTCGGCATCCTGACCGGCGCCGGGCTGCCCGGGCCGTTCGCCGCGATCCTGGCCGGCGTGGACGCGTCCATCGAGAAGGGCGAGCTGGTCGTCACCACCGGCGATCTGTCCCGGCTGGCCGGACGCCCGGCCACCCCGCTGTCCGAGGCGATCGCCGCCGCGCTCAAGGGCTGACCTCCCGCCTGTCACGACCGTATGGCGATACGGACATGACAGACGGGGGTGTCCGGCGTTACCTTCGACCTCGCACGCCTTCACGAGGCGGTGCGGTCGTCAGAAGGAGGGGCCCGTGGCCGGGAAGTCCAAGGCTGGTGAGGGCCGGACAGGCCTGCTGAACGGTTTCGCCGCCTACGGGATGTGGGGTCTCGTCCCGCTCTTCTGGCCACTGCTCAAGCCCGCCGGCGCGGGCGAGATCCTCGCCCACCGCATGGTGTGGTCCCTCGCCTTCGTCGCCGTCGCGCTGATCGTCGTACGGCGCTGGAAGTGGGCCGGTGAGCTGCTGCGCCAGCCGCGCCGGCTCGCGCTCGTCACCGTGGCCGCCGCCGTCATCACCGTGAACTGGGGCGTCTACATCTGGGCCGTGAACAGCGGCCATGTCGTCGAGGCGTCCCTCGGCTACTTCATCAACCCGCTGGTCACCATCGCGATGGGCGTCCTGCTCCTGAAGGAGCGGCTGCGGCCCGTGCAGTGGGTGGCGGTCGGTGTCGGCCTGGCCGCCGTCCTCGTGCTGACCGTCGGATACGGCCGTCCGCCGTGGATCTCGCTCTGCCTCGCCTTCTCCTTCGCCGTCTACGGGCTGGTGAAGAAGAAGGTCAACCTCGGGGGGGTCGAGTCGCTGGCCGCCGAGACCGCGATCCAGTTCCTGCCGGCGCTCGGCTATCTGCTGTGGCTGTCGGCGCACGGTGGCTCCACCTTCACCGGTGAGGGTGCCGGGCACTCCGCGCTCCTCGCCTCCACCGGCATCGTCACCGCGCTCCCGCTGGTCTGCTTCGGCGCGGCGGCGATCCGGGTGCCGCTGTCCACGCTGGGTCTGTTGCAGTACATGGCGCCGGTCTTCCAGTTCCTGCTCGGCGTCCTGTACTTCGGCGAGGCCATGCCGCCCGAGCGCTGGGCCGGCTTCGCGCTGGTCTGGCTGGCGCTGGTGCTGCTCACCGGGGACGCGTGGCGCACCTCGCGCCGGACCGCCCAGGCGCTGCGGGCGTCCCGGCTGCTCGCCGCCGAGGCCGGGATGCCCGGGGTCGCCGGGATGCCCGGGGCCGCCGCGACGGGCGGCGCCTCCGCGACGGGCGGCATCGCCGACGCCGTACGGGAGGACCACACCGCGCGGTCCGCGTCCGCGCCCGCCGCCGAAGTGCCGGAGGTCTCCCCCCTCGCCAAGCAGTAGCCGGCGGTCACCGCGGGGCGCCCGTCACCGCCGGGGTCCCCGTCACCACGGAGATCCCGGTGGCCGAACGCGCCCGGCGGGGCCACCGGCGGGATCCGGACGAAAGGCCCTCAGTCGAGCCGTCCGCGGGCCCGGTGTGCCCGCACCTTCTCGCGGTTGCCGCAGTGTTCCATCGCGCACCAGCGGCGGCGGCCGGGGCGGGAGGTGTCGACGAAGAGGAGTCGGCAGTCGTGCGCGCCGCACTCGCGGACGCGGTGCGCGTACGGGCCGGTGAAGAGGTCGATCGCGTCGCGGGCGACGGTCGAGAGCAGTTGGGTGCCGGTGGCGCCGGGGGCCCAGGAGCGGGTGCCGTCCGGGGTGAGGCGGGGGACGAGCGGGGCCTCGGCCGCGGCCGCGTTGAGGGCGTCCAGGTGCTCCGGCCGTTGCGGGCGGCCGTGGGCCCGGTCGGCCGTGAGGAGGAAGAGGGCGTCGCGTACGGCGCGCACCCGGCTCAGCTCCGCCTCCGAAACGGTGGGTTCCAGTCCTGCGGGCAGGCGGCTGCGGGCGGCCCAGTCGACGAGGTCGGCGGGTTCGTGCAGCACCTCGTAGCGGGCGAAGGCGCCGGGGCCGCCGGTGACCAGCAGCTCCAGGCAGAGGGCGCCCGGGTCGAAGCGGTAGGGCCGGCCGTCGTGCGAGACCAGGGTCAGGCCGGGGAGCCGACCGGTCGGCGATCCGGGACCACCTGGCGTTTCCGGATGCTCCGGCGTTTCCGTTGCGCGCACGCTCATGTAACTACTATAACTGGTTACATGAGCGAGACACCCACAGCGGAACCCACCCCCGTCCACTGGAAGCTCGTCGTCGACTCCCTCGACCCGCACGCCCAGGCGGACTTCTGGGCCGCCGCGCTGCACTACGCGGTCGAGGACAACGCTGCGCTCGTCGAGCGCCTGCTGGGACTCGGCGCGCTGCCCGGCGCGGCGACGGTGGAGCACCACGGCCGCCCCGCCTTCCGGGACCTGATCGCCGTACGGCATCCCGCGGACCCCTTCGACGCGGACACCGGCACCGGGCTGGGGCGGCGGCTGCTGTTCCAGCGGGTGCCGGAGGAGAAGACGGTCAAGAACCGGCTCCACCTCGACCTGCACCCCGGCGCGGGGCGGCGGGAGGCGGAGGTCGAGCGGCTGACCACGCTCGGGGCGAGCGTACTGCGGGAGGTGAAGGAACCGTCCGGGGCGTGGGTGGTGATGGCGGACCCGGAGGGGAACGAGTTCTGCGTGCACTGAGCCAGAGCGGCGGCGACGGGATCCGGTAGGTGAACTCGCTGTCCTGATAGCACTCTTGACGGAGAGTTGGCCACAGCTTCACCATCCAGGCACCCCATTCACTGTGGGTTCCCTGTGGCCACCCCGCGGGGAATCCCTCTGGAACTCGGAGCCCCCCACCATGAAGCTCTCCGTTTCCGGGCGGGCGACGGCGACCGCCGTCGTCGCGGCCGTCTCGCTGCTCGCCACCGGCTCCATAGCCGGCGCGGCCCCCGCCCCCGAGCCCGTCGCGATCGCCGCCGCGCCCGACATCCCGGTGGCGAACGTCAAGGCACACCTGACCCAGCTCCAGTCGATCGCCACCGCCAACGGCGGCAACCGCGCCCACGGCCGCACCGGCTACCGGGCCTCCCTCGACTACGTGAAGGCCAAGCTGGACGCCGCCGGATTCACCACCACGATCCAGCAGTTCACCGCGTCCAGCCGGGTCGGCTACAACCTGGTCGCCGACTGGCCGGGCGGCGACTCCAACCAGGTCGTCATGGCCGGTGCGCACCTCGACAGCGTCACCTCCGGCGCCGGCATCAACGACAACGGGACCGGCTCCTCGGCCGTCCTGGAGGCGGCCCTCACCGTCGCCCGCACCGGCTACCAGCCCACCAAGCACCTGAGATTCGCCTGGTGGGGCGCGGAGGAACTCGGCCTGGTCGGCTCCAAGTACTACGTCAACAGCCTGTCCTCCACGAACCGCGCCCGCATCAGCGGATACCTCAACTTCGACATGATCGGCTCGCCGAATCCCGGCTACTTCGTCTACGACGACGACCCGGCCATCGAGAAGACCTTCAAGGACTACTTCGCGGGCATCGGCGTCGCCACGGAGATCGAGACCGAGGGCGACGGCCGCTCCGACCACGCGCCCTTCAAGAGCGCGGGCGTCCCGGTCGGCGGCCTGTTCACCGGGGCGAGCCGCACCAAGACGGCGGCCCAGGTCACCAAGTGGGGCGGTACGGCCGGACAGGCCTTCGACCGCTGCTACCACTCCTCCTGCGACACCACCGCCAACGTCGACGACACGGCGCTCAACCGCAACGCGGACGCGCTCGCGTACGCGGTGTGGACGCTGTCGCAGTAGGCATGTGCCCCGCGGGTCCGGTGCACCGGACCCGCGGGCTCGCTCCCCGGCCCCGCGGATCCGGGTCCGGGCCCTGCCGGCTCGTCCCCCGGTCCCGCCCGCTCGTCCCCTAACCCTGCGGGCCCGCGCCCGCGTCGTGGGCCCGTCGGGCCAGCCGGGTCATCCGGGACCGGGCCGACTCCAACTCCTCGGCGTCGTCGGCGGCCGGACCGTCCTCGGCGACCAACTCGTTCCACAGACCCAGGAGTTCGGTACCCAGGTCCAGGCCCTGGAAGGGGTCGCGCACGGCACGCCAGGCCGTCGCCGCGCTCTGCACGTTGCCGTACGCGGCCTCCGCGTCCCGGTGGCGGCGGTGGATGCCGGCCAGGTCGAGCGAGAGGTGGAAGGAGCGGACCGGGTCACCGGCCAGGTAGGCGATGTACGCGGCGAGTTCGCGCAGCCGGAGCACCTCGGGGTGCTCCGGTCCCAGCGTCGCCGAGGCCTCGGTCACGGTCCGCTCCGCGAGCGCCGCGGCCGTGTCCGTACGCCCCGCCCGCACGGCCTCGTTGATCCGCGCCATCGGCTCACCGAGCAGGGCGGGCGCCCCGTCGGCGCCGGGGAGCGAGCGCGGGTCGTCCCCGAGCACGGCCTCCGCCACGGCGTCGAAGCCACGGGCGGGGGTCGGCCTGGGCTCGGGATCGGGCTCGAAGCCCCGGGCCACCTCGGGGTCGAGGAGCGGCACGGGGTCGGTCGCCGGGCGCGGCACGGCGTCGGACACCGGATGCGGCACGGCGTCGGACACCGGATCCGGGATCGGGTCGGAGGCCGGGGACGGCCGGGAGACCTGAACCGGCTCTTGAACAGGCTCCTGAACCGGAACCTGAACCGTTTGCGGGGCCGGGACCGGGACCGGGACCGGCCGGGAGTCCTGGAGCGGCTGCGCGTCCCGGTGCGGCTGCGCGTCCAGGTGCGGCTGCGCGTCCAGGTGCGGCTGCGCGTCCCGGGCCGGCTCCGGGACGGGACCGGGGCGGGCGTCCTGCGGGGTACGGTCCATCACCGGCGGTGGGCCGAAGACGCCCGTCGGGGCGGCTGCGGCGCCCGGGACCTCGTCCCGCGGCTCCGCCGGCTCGCGGCGCAGGAAGTGCGTGGGCTGGTCCGGTCCGGTGGGTGCCCGCCCCTCGGCGCGCGGTGCGGGCGGCACGGGCGGTGTCGGCGGGGTGAGCGGGGTGAGCACCTCGGTGGGCCGGGCCGACGGCCGGCCGTCCGGCTCCACCGGCGGGGCCACCCGCAGGGGCTCGCCCGCGAAATGGCTGGAACCGTCCAGCTCGACGCGCAGCGGGACGACGTAGCCGATGCGCTCGTCGTGGACCGTGGCGAGCACCGGGTGCCCGGTGGCGAGGGCGATGCGGTGGAGGTGGCCGAGAACGGCCTGCTGGAGTTCCTGCCCGTCGGCGGCGGCGACGGCAACGCCGCCGATGCTCGCCGGCCCGCCCCCCGGGACGCGCACGTCGAGCGGCGCCACCGCGACGGCCCGCCCCCCGTCGTACTGCTGTGCCCGCTTCTTCTCGCGGCTGAGTCGAGACATCGGTTCCTCACCCTGACACGTCGCCGTGCACGTACGTTGCGCTCGTCACCCGTGCACCCAGGCGTACACGTACTGTTGAGTCTCTCCGGCCACGCCCGTCCGCACGTCACCGCGGCGTCACAGCCTCGTTCCAAGGACCCGCGGCCGCGGGGATCCGGCGGTGGTCCGGCCGCGCGGCGGGCGGTGGCGACGACGAGGGGTGCGGGCATGCGGACGACGGACGGGCGGCGGCCGGGACCGGAGATCTGGATCCGCGGTCCGGTGCCCGCGCCGGAGCCGCCGCCGTGGCCGTACGGCGCGGCGGCCGGGCCCCGTCGCTTCTCCTGGCTCGGCACGCACGGCGGGGCCGGCGCCTCCACGCTCGCCGCGGTCTACGGTGGCCACGACTGCGGACGTGACTGGCCCGGTCCGCACGACCCGCCGTCCGTGCTGCTCGTGGCCCGGACCCACGCGGCCGGACTGGAGTCGGTGCTGCGGGTCCTGGAGGTCTTCCGGCGCGGGCAGGCCCCGGCGGGCCTCGATCTGGACGCGGTCGTGCTGGTCGCGGACGCGCCCGGCCGGCTGCCGCGCCCGCTGGCGCAGCGGGTACGGCTGATCGAGTCGGTCGTCGACGTGTACCGGGTGCCGTGGGTCCAGGAGTGGCGCCTGGGTGACCTGTCGGGCCCGCCGCCCCGCGGGACGGAAACCCTGGTCCGCCTCACGGACACGGCCGCCCGGCGGACGCGCTGAGCGCGGCTCCGTCCGGGTCGCGGGAGCCCCCGCCCGCGTCACCGCCCGCCTCCTCGGCCGTCGGGCTCGCGGCCGCCGTACGGGAGGGGCGGCTACGGGCCGTCGACGTGGTGCGCGGGGCTCTGGAGCGGATCGAGCGGGCGGACCGTGCGCTGGGGGCGTTCGCCGAGGTGTGGGAGGACGCGGCGGCTGAGCGGGCGGCCGAGGTGGACGCGCGGGTCGCCGCCGGTGAGCGGCTGCCGCTCGCGGGGGTGCCGATCGGGGTCAAGGGGCGGCACGGGCTGCGGACGGCGGGGCCGCTGGTGGCCGCCGGCTGCGTACCGGTGGGTGCGACGGCCGTGCCCGGGCCCGGAACCCCCTGGCGGACCTGGGGTCTCGGCGCCCACGGCCGTACCGTCAACCCCTGGCGGGCCGACCGCACACCGGGCGGCTCCTCGGCCGGTTCGGCGGCGGCGGTCGCGGCCGGCCTGGTGCCGCTGGCGACCGGCAGCGACGGCGCGGGCTCGGTGCGCATCCCGGCCGCCTGGTGCGGCGTCCTCGGGCTGAAGGTCACGAACGGCCGCTTCCCGTCCCCCGACCGTACGGGGCTGGCGGCACCGGGCGTCCTGGCCCGGCACGCGGCGGACGCGGCGGCGTACTGGGCGGTGCTGTCCGGAGCGGGGCCGGGGCGACGACTCGGGCCGCCCACCGCCGTCTTCTCCCCCGGTCTCGGGTTCGCCGACCCCCGCCCGGAGCCCCTGGCCCTCGCCCGGGCCGCCGTGGACCGCCTCGCCGACGCCGGCGTCGTACGGCTGCTGCCGTCCGGGGTGCCGGTGCGGCTGGAGGATCCCGCACCCGCCTGGCTCGCGTTGCGCGGGCCGGGTGCCACCTCGGCGGTCCGGGGGCCGCGGGGCGTCAACGACCGTCGGCTGGCCGCCCTCTTCGACCGGGCGGACCTGTTGCTGACCCCTACGACCCCTGATCCGGCGCACGGCCACGACGGCCCCGGCGATCGTTACTCGACGGCGCTGACGTGGGCGTTCAACCTGAGCGGGCATCCGGCGATCAGCATTCCGGCGGGGGTCGGCGCGGACGGCTGCCCGGTGGGGCTCCAGGCGGTGGCGGCGCACGGGCGGGAGAGCGTGCTGCTGGCCCTGGCGGCGGACGCGGAGGCGCTCACGGGGTTCCGGGCACCCCCTGGCATCAATTATTGCACGTACATATAATGCAGATGCGCATATCGACCGCACGCCGACCGTTTGGGGGATCCATGAGCACCCGCCGATTCCTGTTCGTACTGGGCAGCAGCCGTCCCGACGGCAACACGGAGCGACTGGCCCGCGCGGCCGCCGAGCAACTGGCCGCCGACGTGCAGCAGGAGTGGATCAGCCTCGCCGAGCATCCGCTGCCCGACTTCGAGGACCGGCGCCACGACACCGACCACGTCCGTCCCACCGACGGCGACGAGGCCCTGCTGCTCGACGCCACGCTCGCGGCGACGGACATCGTGATCGCGTCGCCGCTGTACTGGTACACGCTGTCCGGCCAGGCCAAGCGCTACCTGGACCACTGGTCCGGCTGGCTGCGCACCCCCGGCATCGATTTCGGGGCGACCCTCGCCGGGCGCACCCTGTGGGGCGTCACGGTGCTCGCCGAGGAGGAGCAGGCGGTGGCGGATCCGCTGGTCGGTGCGCTGCGGAACTCGGCCGCGTACCTGCGGATGCGGTTCGGCGGGGTGCTGCTGGGGAACGGCAGCAAGCCGGGCGACGTGATGACCGACACGCAGGCACTGACCCGCGCGAAGACCTTCTTCGAGCGGCCCGCGCCGCTCGCCCGCCACACGTTCGAGACCGACTGACGGCCCGCGCCCGTCCGCCTCGGGGCGGTCGGCGGGCGCGGCCGTCACGCCGTCACGCCGTCACGCCGTCACGCCGTCACGCCCTTCGCCGTGAACCGCGCCCAGGCCGCCGACCCGAACACGGCGACGTACACCGCCTGGAGACCGAGGTTCTTGCGGAGTTCCTCCCAGTAGACCGGGTCGCGCACGAGGTCGGCGAAGGACAGCCAGTAGTGGGAGAAGAGGTACGGCTGGATCGCGTGCAGCTGCGGGATCTGGTCGAGGATCTGCACGGTGATGAGCAGGCCCACGGTCGTCGCCATGGCCGCGATGCCGCTGTCGGTGAGTGTGGAGACGAACACTCCGAGCGCGGCCACGCCGAGCAGCGAGGCGGTGACGGCCAGGGCGATCAGCAGGGCCCGCCCCAGGCCGTCGGCGAAGGAGATGCGGGTGCCGGAGATGGTCGTGAGGTCGCCGAGCGGGAACAGCAGCGCACCGACCGCCAGCGCCGACACCGCGACGACCAGGGTGGCCAGCAGGCAGAAGGTGATCGTGGCCGCGTACTTGGCGAGCAGCAGGCGGGTACGGCCGGCGGGGGCGACCAGGAGGTAGCGCAGGGTGCCGGAGTTCGCCTCGCCGGCGACCGCGTCCCCCGCGACGACGCCGACGGCCATGGGCAGGAAGAACGGGAGCGTCGCGGCCAGCGCCGTGAACACCAGGAACAGGCCGTTGTTGGTGATCTGCGCCATGAAGGCCGGTCCCTCACCACCGCCGCCGCCCCGCTGACCGCCGGTCGATCCGTCACCGGTCTCGATCTTCACGGCGATCCCGACGAGCACCGGTACGGCGGCCAGCACACCGAGCAGGGCGAGGGTGCGCCAGCGGCGCAGGGTGACGGCCAGTTCGCTGCGGAAGAGTCCGAGGCTCCACAACGGGTTCACCCGCCGGACGCCGTCCCCGTCCTGCGGTACGGCTTGCGGTACGGCCTCCGCTTCGGCATGCGCGGCCCGCTCAGCCCGCTCAGCCCGCGACATCGAAACCCTCCCCCGTGAGTGCGACGAACGCGTCCTCCAGAGAGGCCCGTTCCACGCCGAAGCCGCGCACCCGGACGCCTGCCGTCACCAGCGCCGCGTTCAGATCGGCGAGTTCGCGGTCGGCGGGCTCGCCCGTCACCCGGTCCTCGGTGACGACGACGTCCGCCACGCCCTGTTCCTTCAGCACCCGGGCCGCGTCCGCCGTGTCCGGGGTGGTCACGGCGAGCCGGCCGCGCGCCCGGGCCGCCAGCGCCGACACCGGCCCCTGGGTGAGGAGCCGCCCACGTGCCATGACGGCCGCGTGCGTGCAGACCTGCTCGATCTCGTCGAGGAGGTGGGAGGAGAGGAAGACGGTGGTGCCGTCCGCCGCCAGCTCCCGCACCAGGACCCGGATCTCGCGCATGCCCTGCGGGTCGAGACCGTTGGTCGGCTCGTCCAGGACCAGCAGCCGGCGGGGCTGGAGAAGGGCGGCGGCCAGGCCCAGCCGCTGCTTCATGCCGAGCGAGTACGCCTTCGCCTTCTTGCCGGCGGCGGTCGTCAGACCCACCCGGTCCAGTGCCCCGGCCACGCGGACGCGCCGGGTGCGGGGGTCGGCGGTCGGATCGGCGGCGTCGTAGCGCAGGAGGTTGTCGCGGCCGGAGAGGAAGCCGTAGAGGGCGGGACCCTCGATGAGGGCGCCGACGTGCGGCAGCACGGCGCGGGACGCGCGGGGCATGGGGTGCCCCAGCACGCGTGCCGTGCCGGAGGTGGGCGCGATCAGGCCCATCAGCATGCGGATGGTGGTGGTCTTGCCGGAGCCGTTCGGACCGAGGAAGCCGAAGACGCTGCCCGCCGGGACGGCCAGGTCGAGGCCGTCGACGGCGAGCTGTCCACCGCGGTAGCGCTTGGTGAGGGCGCGCGTGCGGATGACGGCGTCACTGTCGGCGATGCCGTCGCCGTCGGTGATGCCGTCGCCGTCGCTTTCGGTGATGCCGTACGCGCCGGCAGCACCGACACCGCCCGGAACACCGCCCGGAGCGGGCGTGCGGGGCAGCGCGCGCGCCGCCGACTCGTCGTCCATCGGCTCCCCCGATCGTCGGTTCACGTCAGGGTACTTACTGCCCCGCGTCCGCCGCCTTCACGAGGGCGTCCTTGGTGACGGCGCCGACGTAGAGCTTGCCGTCGTCCGTGACCAGGGCGTTGACCAGGCGGGTGGAGAAGACGGTGCCCGAGCCGAACTTGCCGTCGACCTTGTCGCCGAAGGAGTCCAGGAACCCGCCGAGACCGCCCGCGTCGGGAAGGTCACCGGCGGAGGGGACGCCCTCGCCGCCGGTGTCGAAGGTGGCGACGGAGGTCCAGCCCTCGCCCAGGACGTCGAGCCCGGCCAGGTCCTTGGCGAAGCCCTCTTCCGCGCCCTTGGGCGGCATGGGTACCTCGCTCGCGGCGTCCGCGCTGTCCCCCTCGGTCACCTTGGCCCCCTTGGGCGGGGTGAAGTCGAAGGTGGCGGCACTCGGCTTGGCGAAGCTGACCTGCGTGAAGCCCGCGTCGACGACGGCGGCTCCACCGCTCGCCGGGGTCAGCGTGAACTTGAGCGGCAGTCCCGTCCTCGCGTCCACGGCCACACTGATCGCGCCGACGGTCGAACCGGACTGCTTCGGCTCGATCAGCAGCTTGTAGGCGTCGCGGCCGGCCACCTGGACGGTGCCGTCCACGGTCACGGACGTGGTGTCGTCGACGGCCTTCAGGGCCTCGTCGGTGAGGTCCTTGGGCGTGGCCGGGACGGGCTCGGCCGCCGCGCCCTGCTCGGTGGTGGAGTGGTGGACCTCGTTGGAGGCGCTGTCGTACCCCCACACGTCCTTGCCGTTGTGGATGAGGCTGTACTCGGCTGCGCTCTCCAGGAGCGACAGCTTCTGCCGGTCCGGGCCGTCGGCGGCGACGCGCAGGGTGTGCGTGCCGGAGGCGAGTTCGGTGAGCCTGGTGGAGGGGTCGGCGGAGGACCCGCCGTCGTCGCCCCCGGTGGCTCCGGAGAGCAGCCCGCTCTCCAGGCCGCCCAGGTCGGGCAGGCCGAGGTCGGTGGTGATCTTCACCGTGCCGGACAGCTGCTGTACGTCCGACGCGGCGATCTTCTCGATGAGCTGCTGTGCGGTGATCTTCGGCAGGTCGGGGTCCCCCGAGTCGGCGAGCGCCGGGACCAGCCCGATCGTCGCCGCCGCGACACCCACCACGGTGACCGGAACGATGTACCGCACCGCCCTGCGCCGTCCGACCCGCAGATCGTCGGCCTCCCCGGCGTGCGTGCTGTCGTCGGATGCGTACGGTGCCATGTGTGCCTTACCTCCGTCGTCGGCGGCGGCCGGTCGTCGCGCGGGTCAGCGTCCCCCACCCGAGCCGCCATTCTCACCCGAATCGGTGAGGAGTGGTGATTTCCGTAGCTCCCATCTGACCAAATCAGCCACTCGCTTACGTCAGCCCGAGGACCCAAGTCGACGTACGCCTGGGGTATGACGCGGGGGCCGGGGTGTCAGGGTGGGGTGAGGGGTGGAGCCCCGGTGAGGCGGGGCGGAGACCGGGGTGGGACGGCGACCGGGACGGGGCGGGGACAGGGACGGGGCGGGGACAGGGACGGGCGGGGCGGAGACCGGGGTGGGGTGGGCGGGGCCGGCCCCGTACGCGTCACCCTCCCGGTGGACCACCGCGTCTCATCCCGCCCGGTGGACCACCGCGTCGCACAGCTCCATCAGCGCCACCTTCGCGTCGCACTCCCGCAACGGCACCAGCGCCGCCCGGGCCTCCTCGGCGTACCGCACGGTGTCCCGCCGGGCCTGCTCCAGCGCGGGGTGGCCGCGCAGCGCGGTGAGCGCCTCGGCGAGCCGGGCGTCGTCGCTCAGGTCGGAGTCGAGCAGCTCGCACAGCCCGATGTCCTCGGGCAGGGCCAGCCGGGCGGCCCGCTCGCGCAGCCGCAGCACCGGCAGCGTGGGGATGCCCTCCCGCAGGTCCGTCCCCGGCGTCTTGCCCGACTCGTGCGAGTCCGACGCGATGTCGAGCACGTCGTCGGCGAGCTGGAAGGCGACGCCCAGCCGCTCGCCGTACTGGGTGAGCACGTGCACGACCGTCTCGTCGGCGCCGGCCATCATCGCGCCGAACCGGCACGCCACCGCGACCAGCGACCCGGTCTTGCCGCCGAGCACGTCGAGGTAGTGGTCGACGGGGTCCCGGCCGTCGGTCGGCCCGGCCGTCTCCAGGATCTGTCCGGTGACGAGCCGCTCGAACGCCTCCGCCTGCACCCGCACCGCCTCGGGCCCGAGGTCGGCGAGGATGTGCGAGGCACGGGCGAACAGGAAGTCGCCGGTGAGGACGGCGACCGAGTTCCCCCAGCGGGTGTTCGCGCTGGGGACACCGCGCCGCACCTCGGCCTCGTCCATCACGTCGTCGTGGTACAGCGTGGCCAGGTGGGTCAGCTCCACCACCACGGCGGAGGGCACGATACCGGGCGCGTACGGGTCGCCGAACTGTGCGGCGAGCATCACGAGCAGCGGCCTGAACCGCTTCCCGCCCGCCCGGACGAGGTGCTGCGCGGCTTCCGTGATGAACGGGACCTCGCTCTTGGTGGCCTCGAGCAAGCCTTCCTCGACAGCCGTCAATCCTGCCTGGACATCGGCTTCCAGAGCCTGGTCCCGCACGCTCAGCCCGAACGGCCCGACGACGGTCACGAGGGGTCTCCTGTCTGCTGGTGTCTTCTGGCGATTACGCGGTTTGTCGATAGGTCGCTGCCCTCACTCAAGTCAGCGTATCCGGTCACGTTTCGATCACCGACAGGCCCCACGTCCCCCCGTCTCGAACTTCGCCCGACCGGGAGGCGCGCCCCGAGCGGCCGGAGGGCGCCGGATCATGCCCGGTGTGTCGCCGATCAGCCGGTACGGGCGGCCTGGGCGGGCGGCGGAACGGACCGGCGGTCCCGCCCGGCCGCCCCCGTCACCCTCCCGGACCCTCCCGGGCCCTCCCGGCCGCAGCCGTCGGACACATCCTCCCCGCCGGCCCCACGGGGCCACGCAGCTGCGCATCCGCTCGCCCTCCCGCCATGAGACCGCCACGAGGACCTCCGCATCCGTCTGCCCGACGGAACCCTCCCGTACGCCCGCGCGTGGCGCCCACCGACGGACGAGCCCGCGCCGGCCGCTCCTGGAGCACACCCCGGTCCGGCTCCGCGACCGCACCGCGGCACGCGACCGGCAGCGCCGCCCCGGCGCGCGAGCCACGGCCACACCGCCGTACGCGTACACCGCCGTACACGTGGACGCGCACGGCGACGGCGACCGCGAGGACCTGCCCGGCTCCGGCACGCGCCCGCACACGGCGGCAGCGGCAAGGCGGCGTTCCACGAGATCCGGCGAAGGCTCACCCCACGCACGCCCCTTTAAAAGGGACTTGGCGCTCAATGACCGTTTTACCCCTCTTGTGGACGCTGGTGAGTTGGCTCACTGCGCGCACATACGGCCGACCCATTGCGGAAGTTGTGATTCCGCTTTGCCCGTCGGTGAGTTGACGCCCGGCGAACGCAAAGGATCAAGCAGGCATAAGCCACTGATCAAGGTCAATAGGTGTCATCTGTGAATCCGGCACTTGTTCCGGACATGCGCTCTCGCATACGTTCCCGGCCTGTCGGGCAGACGCCTAATCCTGCCGCCGCCCGGCACCCATCGACCGACACTCACGCACGGCAGGAGCGGGGGACCCAGGTAAGTCGCCGGACCGTACGTCACGCACGTGCCGGGCCGGCTCGGGGTGAAGTCGCGTCGCCGCACCCCTGCGGCGGCCGGCCGGGCACTTTCCAGTCCGAACCCGACAGCTCACCTCGCAGGCGCCGGAGAGGAACCTTTCGCCATGCCTGCCGCCGTTCAGCACCGCCGCACCCGCCTCGCCCGCACCCTCGCCGTCGCCGCCACCGGCGCCGCCGCGCTGGCCCTCCCGCTCATCGGCTCGACCAGCGCCTCCGCGGCCACCACGACGTCGGCCACCACGGCCGCCACCACCACGGCCGGGTACACCAACAACCTCGACGGCTGGATCCGCGAGTCCCTCGCGATCATGGCCGAAAAGGGCATTCCGGGCACCTATGACGGCATCTACCGCAACGTCATGCGCGAGTCCTCCGGCAACCCGAACGCCATCAACCTGTGGGACTCCAACGCGGCCGCGGGCATCCCGTCCAAGGGCCTGCTCCAGGTCATCGACCCGACCTTCGCCGCGTACCACGTGGACGGCACCGCCTTCGACCCGTACGACCCGGTCGCCAACATCACCGCCGCCTGCAACTACGCGGCCCACCGGTACGGCTCGATCGACAACGTCTTCGGCGCCTACTGACGGCCGCTCCCGCCGGCCCACCGGGGGGGGAGGGAAACGAAGGCCCCGGTGACAGGGCCCCGCCGGACTAGGGAAACAGTCTTTCGAGGACGACGGCCACGCCGTCGTCCTCGTTCGACGTCGTCACCTCGTCGGCCACCGCCTTGAGTTCCGGATGGGCGTTGGCCATCGCCACGCCGTGCGCCGCCCAGTCGAACATCGGGAGGTCGTTGGGCATGTCGCCGAAGGCGATCGTGTCCTGCGGCCGCAGCCCGAGGTGCTCGGCCGCCAGGGCCAGTCCGGTCGCCTTGGTGACGCCGCACGGCTGGAGCTCCACCGTGCCCGGCCCGGACATCGTGACGGTGGCCAGCGAGCCGACCACCGAACGGGCCGTCGCCGCCAACTCGTCGTCGGACAGGGTGGGATGGCGCAGCAGAACCTTGCTGATCGGCTCGCACCACAGGTCGTCGCGCGCTCCGACGCGCAGGGCCGGCAGCGTCGGGTGCGGCATCAGATAGCCCGGTTCGATGAGCGTGAGCCCGTCGACGCCGTCCTGGTCGACCGCCGCGTACACCTCGCCCACCTCGGCCTCGATCTTGCCGAGCGCCGTCTCGGCCAGCTCCCGGTCCAGGGCGACCGACCACAGCAGACGGTCCGCTCCGGCGTCGTACAACTGCGCGCCCTGTCCGCACACCGCGAGCCCCCGTCCGCGCAGGACGTCCAGCAGCGGCCGTACGCGGGGGGCCGGCCGGCCGGTCACCACGAGGTGGCGGGCGCCTGCGGCCGCCACCCTCGCGAGCGCGTCGAGCGACCGGTCGGAGAAGGTGTCGTCGCCGCGCAGGAGCGTTCCGTCCAGGTCGGTGGCGACGAGGGAGTACGCGCAGCGCGCGGCGGGTGCGGTGGGTGCGGCCATGATCAGAGAATACGGACCGCAGGGGGCTCCGACTCACTTCCGGTCCGGCGCCCGCTCCCTTGCCGTCCGGGCCCCGGGGCTTCCCGCGTCCGACCCCCGGGCCATCCCGCTCCGGCCCGCTCCGTCCGGCGTCCAGGCCCGCTCCGTCCGGGGTCCGGCGCCGCCCCGTCCCGTTCGGCACCGTTCATGCGGGAAACGGCTTTCCGCCGCAACGCCGGGTACAGGGACGTTGAAGGCCTATGCACCGGTTGGCAACAACATGGTCCGCTACCTACCGCCCCGGTACCTGGAGCGGTACCGTCCAGACAGTCCAGGGGGGACTTGATCGGGGGGTCAGGTTGAGCGGCGGACGTATTCGTGTGCTGAATCCGGAGGATCTCGGCGAGGGGGAACGGGAGCGGTGGCGCGCGCTGCGCGCCGCGTCGACGGCTCCGCGCAACCCGTTCATGGAACCGGAGTTCACCGAGGCCGTGGGCCGCGTACGGCCCCGCACGCGCGTGGCGGTGGTGTACGAGGGGCGCGAGCCGGCCGGCTTCCTGCCCCACGAGCGGGGCCGGTTCGGCCGGGGCCAGGCCCTCGCCCACGGTGTCTCGGACTCCCAGGGAGCCGTACTCGGCCCGGGGCTCGGACTGGACGCGGACGAACTCCTGCGGGCCTGCTCCCTGTCGAGCTTCGCCTTCGACAACCTGGAGGCGGAGCAGGAGCTGTTCGTCCCGCACGCGGCGGCCGAGTACACCTCCTACGTCATCGACGTGGAGAAGGGGTACGAAACCTACGAGTCCGTCCTGCGCGCACAGTCCCCGAAGTTCCTCAAGACGACGCTCGCCAAGGAGCGCCGGCTCGGCCGCCAGGTCGGTGACCTGCGGTTCGTGTTCGACGAGCGGGACCCGGCCGCGCTGCGCACGCTGATGGCGTGGAAGTCCGCGCAGTACCGCAGGACCGGCCGCCGGGACCGGTTCGCGCAGGAGTGGATCACCCGGCTCGTGCACCTGCTCGCCCGGGAGACGCGCGGCCCGGACTGCTCCGGCACCCTGTCCGTCCTCTACGCCGGCGGGCAGCCGGTCGCCGCGCATTTCGGGCTGCGCTCGACGACCGTGCTGGCCTGCTGGTTCCCCGCCTACGATCCGGAGTTCGCGAAGTACTCGCCCGGTCTGGTGCTGCACCTGCGGATGGCCGAGGCGGCCGCCGACGAGGGCATCGGCCTGCTCGACCTGGGCCGGGGGGCCGCCGAGTACAAGGACTCGCTGAAGACGGGCGAACTGCCGGTCTACGAAGGTGCGTGGACGCGTCCGGGGGCGGGCGCCGTGCTCCACTGGCTCAGCCGGGAACCCTCGCGCCGGGCACACCACTTCGTGCGCAACCGGCCGCGGCTCGCGGCGACGACGGCACGGGCGCTGAGGGGTGTCGGGCGGCTGCGCCGGCCCTGAGGCGTTCCTGACGCATCCGACGGGTTCCGGCGAATTCCAGCAGTTTCCGACGGGTTCCGACGGGCCATGGGAGTGGAGGGGGAGGATTCGTGTCCCACGCGACACGTGTACGGCGGGAGATCCAGAGGTACCTCGCCATCGAACCGGTGCAGGTCGCCGAACTGGAACTGGAACCAGGACCGGAGCCGGAGCCGGGACCGGGACCGGACGGCGGCGGCGGTGTGCTGAGACCCGGTCCGGGCAGCCCGCCCGTGACACACGGTGAGGTGTTCCTCCTGGTCCGCAGGGGCGGTCGGCCGGTCGCCGCACTGCTCGGGCGGGTGCCCGAGGGCGCCGACCCGAGAGCGGTCCTCACCGAACTCGCCCGGCGGCACCCGGACAGCGGACCGGCACCGGCACCGGCCGCCACGGGAAGCACCGTCCCGTTCACCACCGTCGTCATCGCCACCCGCGAGCGCGCCGACCGGCTCGCCCACGCGCTCGACTCGATGCTCTCCCAGGACCACCCCGACTTCGAGATCGTCGTCGTCGACAACGCCCCGGTGACGGACGCGGCCCGCGACCTGGTCGGACGCAAGTACGCCGAGCGCGTGCGGTACGTGACCGAGCCCGTTCCCGGTCTCGCCGTCGCCCACAACACCGGCCTCGCGGCCGCGCGCGGCGACGTGGTCGCCTTCACCGACGACGACGTGGTGGCCGACCCGCGCTGGCTGACCGAACTCACCGCGCCCTTCGCGGCCGACCCCGGCCTCGGCTGCGCCACCGGGCTGATCCTGCCGGCCCGGCTGTGCACCCCCGCCCAGGTACTGCTGGAGAGCCACGGCGGCTTCGCGAAGGGCTTCACGCCACGGACGTACGACCCCGTCGAACCGCCCGCCGACGAGCCGCTGTTCCCGTTCACGGCGGGCCGGTTCGGGTCCGGCGCCAACATGGCGTTCCGGACCGGCGTGCTGCGTGCGGTCGGCGGCTTCGACCCCGCGACGGGGGCGGGGACGCTCGCGCGCGGCGGCGACGACCTCTACGGCTTCGTCCGCGTGCTCGCCCAGGGACACCGCCTGCACTACACCCCGCAGGCCCTGGTCTGGCACCACCACCGCGAGACCTGGCAGGACCTGGAGACGCAAGCGTACGGCTACGGGGCCGGGCTGACCGCCTACCTCACCGCGCTCCTGGTCAACCGGCCCGCACTGCTTCCGGCGTTCCTCGCCCGGCTCCCCCGCGGCCTCGCGCACGCCCGCACGCTGACGGCGGCCCGGAACACGGACGCCCGAGGCACGGACACCCGAGGCACGGAGGGCGTGCCTGGTGCTTCGGGTGTTCCGGGTGTTCCGGGCGGGCACGACGGCCGTGGTCATCCGTGGCCACGCCGGTTGTCCCGGTTGCAGCGGAAGGGAATGGTGTACGGGCCGTTCGGCTATCTCCGCGCCCGGCGTGCGCTGCGCGCGGTGCCGGCGTCCGAGGTGGCCGGGATGGCCGGGATGGCCGGGATGGCCGGGATGGCCGGGAGGTCGCGGTGACGGGGGCGGGCGGCGAGGCCATCCCGGTTTTCCTGTACCACGCCGTGATGGAGGAACCGCCTGTCTGGATCGCGGAGTTCACCGTCACCCCGAAGGAGTTCGCGGCGCATCTCGACGCCGTCGTCGACAGCGGCCGTACGCCCGTGACGGTGAGCGCGCTCGCCGACCACCTCGCGGGGCGGGCGCCGCTGCCCGACCGGCCCGTGCTGCTGACCTTCGACGACGGGTTCGCCGACCTGCCCGGACCGACCGCCGAGGCGCTGACCGCGCGGGGCCTGGCCGCCACCGCCTACCTCACCACCGGCGCGATCGGCCCCGGCGGGCGCAGTCTGCTGCCGCCGGCGCCGATGATGACGCTGGCCCAGGCCGCCGGGCTGGAGCAGTCCGGCATGGAGGTCGGCAGCCACACCGTCACGCACGCCCAGCTCGACACCCTGCCGTCCCGTGACCTGGCCCGCGAACTGCGCGATTCACGGGCCGTGTTGGAGGACGCCCTCGGGCATCCGGTGCGCCATCTCGCCTATCCGCACGGCTACAACAGCGGGCGGGTGCGGCGCATGGCGGCCGCCGCCGGGTACGAGACGGCCACCGCCGTGCGGCACGCGCTGAGTTCGGAACGGGACGAGGCGTACCGCATCGCCCGGCTCATCGTGCGGCGCTCCCACACCGTCGCCGATGTGGAGAGCTGGCTGGCGGGCGGGGGCGCACGGGTCGCGCCGTACCGGGACGGTCCGAGGACGGTGGGGTGGCGCTGGTACCGGCGGGCCCGCGCGGTGCTGCGCGGGCCCGTGTTCGCGGGCTAGGAACCGCCCGGTCCACGGCTCGTCCGGGCTATCCGAACGGCTGGTTGAGATAGGGGTCGGAGACCGCCTTGCGCAGGCCGGCCCAGGCCTCGTCGCCGGCCAGCGCGAGGTCGCAGTGCGGGCCGGGGTCGCGGTAGTTCCACTGCAGCGCGGCCTTGACGCCCGTCAGGCCCTTCAGGACCGCCGGCACCTGCGCGTACCACCGGGCCTGCCGGCCCGGCCGGGACGGGTCGTCGGCCGTACCGAACTCGGAGAGCATCAGCGGTTTGTCGTCGGAGATGTTCTCGCGGATCCACTCGTGCGTGGCCCGCTGGGTCTCGGCGAAGGAGAGCCAGCCCGCGTTGTGACACCGGTAGTAGTTGTACTGGTTGTAGGCGACCCAGTCGACGTAGTCGTCGCCCGGGTACATCCGCTTGATCAGGTCGGCGTGCTCCAGGTAGCCGGTGGTGATCCACGTCCACACCACGTTGGTCACGCCCAGCTCCCGGAACCGGTCGTGGATGTGGCGGTGGGCGCGCACGTAGTCCTCGGGGGTGCCGTTGGCGGGTGTGCGGGTGTCCATCTCCAGGTCGAAGGAGAGGAAGACCTTCTCCCCGAACTCCTTGACCCGCGCGGCCTGGACGTCGATGACCGAGGCGTCCAGGTCACCGTCCGCGATCTGCTTCCAGGTGGGCTGCTGCGCCTTCGTGCCGCCCCACCACTTGCTCTCCCAGGACAGCAGCAGCAGATGTTCCTCGCCGGCGACACGCTGCTCCTGCGGGGTGAGCAACTGCCCTTCCAGGCGGTCCCCCTGGACCAGGGACATGTCGTGGTACGTGTACACGATGTCGAGCTTGCGGCCGATGCGCCGCTCGTAGCCGCGGACCTTCTCCGCGAGGTCGTCCTTGCTGTGCGGCACGAACGCGCCGAACCAGGCCCCGCAGGGCGGTTCGAGCAGCGCGGTCGGCGCGCACCTGCCGCCGAGGGCGGGGGGCCGCGACCCGCCCGGCACCGGCCCGGAACCGGAGTCGTCCAGGCCGGTGCCGTCCCGCAGGAGGAGGGCGACGATCAGGACGGCACAGGCGACCGCGGCGACGGTGAGGAAGCGGGGTCGGGGTCCGGGCTGGGGACGGGGGCCCGCGGAGCGGGGTGCGAGGGGGCGGGGAGCAGGGCCGGGGCCACGCGGACGCCGGTGCCGCTGAGCCCGGCCGTCGCCGGGGGACGGGTGGCCGTCTCCGCCAGGCGGGCGGCCGCCCTCGCGGAGCGGGCGGCCGTCGTCACGGGGCGGGCGGCCGTCGTCACGGGGCGGGCAGCCGTCGTCACGGGGCGGGCAGCCGTCGTCACGGGGCGGGCAGCCGTCGTCACGGGGCGGGCGGCCGTCGTCGCCGGGGTGGAGCAACCTCACAGAGCAGAACCCTTCGCAGTCCTCGGTGGGGCGGCGCGCAGCCGCGGGCAGAACGCGGCGACCGTGGTGAGCAGCGTGAGCGTCAGCAGGACGCGCTGCGCGCTGAAGGCGTGCGTGGCGATGAACACCGTCCCGGCGAGCAGCACGAGGGCCACGCTGACGAAGACGGCCAGCATCAGCCGTTCGAGCAGGTCGGAGTGGCGCTCGAAGGCCGGGTCCCGGCGCTCCACGGGCCCCGTGGCGGGCACCACGGCCAGCGCGGGACCGCAGATCCTCAGCACGGCGGCACCCGGCCCCGCCGCCAGGAAGGCGACCATGGCCGCGCCCCGCAGCACGGAGCCGTCGGGCAGCGCGAGTGCGGACAGCGCCAGCCAGCCGCCGAGCGGTGGCAGTGTCCGTACGACCAGTTCCCGCGGTGTCATCGGCCCGTCTCCTTCAGAACGTAGGCCACCCCGGCGTCGTTCCCCGCCACCCGCTCGAACAGGGGCGAGGCGTCGACGGACCGCCGGATGCGGTCCAACTGGCCCTTTTCGAGCAGCCCGTTCATCTCGGCGTCGGCGAACTGGCCGCGGGTGAACAGCAGATAGGCCCGGCCCGGTGACTCCACGACGGACATGTCGCGGGCCAGCGTGGCCGCCGGATCGCGCAGGACGGCGTCGACGTGCTCGCGGCCGTCGTCGAGGAACCAGTAGTGGTCCACTCTCCAGTAGTCGGCGAAGGCCAGCGGGTAGTTGCGGTCGGCCGCGACGACGAGGGAGTCGTCCGGCGCCCGGTCGACGACCTGCCGCACCAGGTCCACCTCGGCCGGCGGGAAGTAGCTGATGCGGTCCTTGCCGGAGTAGCTCGGCACGAAGGCGAGCGTGCCGACGAGGAGGGCGAGCGGCGGCAGCCACAGGTAGCGGCGGGGCTCGGTCCGGCCGGACTTCTCCATCGCCGTCGGCGTGCGCACCTGCGGCAGCAGGGCCGCCGCGGCGAAGAAGGCCGCGCCGGGCAGCATGAACATCAGCACCCGGAAGATCATCTCGCTGCCGTAGCTGCTCGCCCCGAGCATCGGCAGGGGGGCCGCCGCGATCAGCAGCAGCGGCATCGCGCGGTGGCGCAGCACCGGCCGGCGCAGCGCGCCCACCACCGCGAGCAGCAGCACCGAGGCCGACAGCAGCCGGGCCGCCCAGGACGTGGTCACCGCGCCGGTGCCGGTCGGGGTGGCGCCGTAGCCGGTGGAGACGTTGCCGCCGATGTCGCCGATCGAGCGGATCATGTCGGGCATCGTCGCGGAGAGGAAGGGCAGGGCGGCCGTGAGGCACCAGGCCAGGAAGATCACGACGGCCGTGATCAGCGGGATCTTGTCGCGGTAGCCCCGGGTGAGGAAGAGGGCTGCCAGCGAGACGATCAGCATGCCCGGGGTGAGCTGGTGCGTGATGACGACGGCCACGATCAGCAGGGTGAGCAGCACCGTCCACACGGCCTGCCGCTGCCGCCCGGCGGACCGGCCGGGGCGGCCGTAGCGGCGCAGGACGACGGCCAGCACGCCGAGGTGCAGGGCGAAGGCCACGGACTGGGGGGAGAAGTAGTCCTGGCCGACCCAGTTGGCGACGCAGAAGAGCCAGACTCCGGTCCAGATCAGCCGCCGGTCCTCGGTGAACGTGCGGTAGAGCAGCAGCAGCGGGAGCAGCAGCATCAGGCCGGACACCAGCGGCCACCACGCCATGACGTGCGCGGCGGAGTCCACGCCCAGCAGCCGCACCAGCGTGGCCTGGGCGGCGAAGAAGCCCGGCCACTGGTCGTAGACGGCCATGTCGCCGATCGCGTCCGCGCTCTCCAGCCGGCCCACCGTGAGCAGGTGGTCGACGACCGCGTCGTGCTTCCACGCCCAGGCGTACAGGGGCGTCGGGTACAGCACCGCCTGGGTGGCGCGCTCCATCACCAGCAGGGCCACGACGTACGCCGGTGCCCAGAGGGGGTGGCGGCGCGGGCCGCGCAGCGTGACCCAGAAGCCGACGGTGAGCAGTGTCAGTCCCGCCCAGAAGGCGGGATGCACGGCGGTGACGAGACCGAAGTCGTCGAGGTCGGAGACGTCGGTGCGGGCCACCGCCCAGCCCCACAGGGTGAGCGCGACGAGGAGTACGGACGCGGGGTGCAGCGCGGCGTGCCACCAGGGGCGTCCCGGTGGCAGGTCGGAGAGATCGGTCACGGGTTCACCGCCCGCCGGACCCGGCGCGTCCGCAGCGGTCGCGGGCTCCGGCTCGGATCTCTCCCGTGGAGTGGTTGGCGGACGCACGACGGTTCCCCCCTGGCGGTTCGGCTCTGAGCCTGATCAGTCGCGGGACGGCTCGCTGGGTGTGTTCGGGGCGTCTCGGCCGCCTCTGTCGTCCCTCGGTGACAGGTGCGGATCCGGCGCGGGCTCCGACGGCGGTTCGGCGCGGCGGAGCGACAGGAGCAGGACGAGCAGGAACAGCAGGCCGAGCGTCGGCGGCGCGGCGGGCGCGAGCGCCTCTCTCCCCGCCCAGCCCCCCACGGCGGCGAGATAGACGATCCCCCAGCGCGCCGCCCACGGCAGCCGCCCGAGCGGCCGGTCGCCGAAGCGCCGGCCGGCGCGGTCGAGCAGCAGCCACAGCAGCACGAGGCACAGCAGCTGACAGACCGGCGGCACCCAGCGCAGCAGCGGGTCGGGGCCGGGAAGACCCAGGGTCCGCGCGAAGAAATCCGCCGTCTGCGTGGAGAACGTCCCGCCCAGTGCCCGTGGTTCCCGTCCGAGGGCCACGGGTACGGCGTACAGCGCGAGGACGACGGCTCCCAGTGCGGTGCCCGGCAGCCACACCTCGCGCCGCGCCACCAGTGTCACGGCGGCGACGAACAGCAGGAGCAGCGCTCCCCCGGCGAACAGCGCCGGGCCGGGCAGCAGGCCCAGCATCCCGCGTCCGCTCAACGGCTCGGCGAGACCGCCCGTGAGCCGGCCGCCGAGCCACGGCAGGTTCCGCAGCGCCACGACGTAGGACACCGTGGCGACGCCGAGGAGGCCCCACAGTCCGGCGCGCAGCCGGCGCTGTCCGCGCTCGGACCGGAGGCCGTCGCCCCCGGGGTCGGGCGCCGGCGCGCCCGGCCCCTCGCCGGGCCCGGCCGGCGGTGCGCCCCGGTGCGGTCGGACGATCACCGCGAGGGTGTCCGCCTGGAGGGCCTCGCGCTCGTAACCGGGGCGGCCTATGAACAGCGCGACGGTGTCCTCGTCGCAGGCCCCGTGCCCGTACGCCGCCCGGCGCGCCCAGCTCGTGCCGTACCCGGCGGTGGCGTTCAGCCGGGTCCCGCGCGCGCCGCCCCCCTCGACCGTGCCGTCGGTCCTGTTCGCGGCCGCGGCCGCGGTGCCGGTGGCAGCCGCGGTGCCGGTGGCGGCCGCGGCTGCGGTGCGAGTGACGGTCGCGGCGGCCGGGGTGGAACGGTCCGCGGGCGGGGCGTCGGCCGGCACGGTGGCGGGCACCCGGCCGCCCTCACGGAGCGCCGCCCGCAGCCCGGCGACCGACACGACGGCGATCAGCGACATGCTCAGCAGCACCGCCCAGCCCGCGCCCGCGATCCCGGCCGGGGTGAACAGTACGGCCGCGCTGCCCAGCACCAGCGTGCACATGGTGCCCTGGAGCGCGGCGAGCACGCCGGTGCGGCCCTGCACGCGCAGCACCCCGATGTACAGCTCCACCACGACCCGCGGCAGCGCACCGGCGGCCAGCAACCGCAGCACGGTGGTGCCGTGTTCGGCGTAGTCCTCGTCGAACGGCAGCAGGATCTGCGGCGCGAACACCACCAGCACCAGCACCACCGGCACCAGCAGCAGTGTCATCCGGCGCAGCGCCCCGCGGACGCCGTCGGCGAGCCGGCGCGGGTCGTGCGAGGCGTGGGCGGTGAGGGAGGAGGCCATGTTGATGGCCATGAACTCCATCGTGCCGCCGACGGTGTACGCCACGTAGAAGTAGCCGTTCTCCGCCGCGCTGAAGCGGACGGCGACCATCACCGGCAGCAGGTTGATCATCGCCAGGCTGAACAGCGCACCGAGCGAGTCCCCGGCAAGGAAGCGGCCCATCTCGCGGACCCCGGGCGGTTCCAGGTCCCGGTCGGCCGCGGCCTGGCGCGGGATGAGCCTGCGGAAGATCAGCCAGCCCAGCGGCACCGTCGACAGGGCGATGGCGGCGGCCCAGGACACGAAGATCCCGAGCGTCGGCAGTGCGGTGGCGAGGACGACCAGCAGGATCAGCTTGCCGGTCGAGAACACCGCGTTGCCGACCGGGACCCATCCGGATCTGCGCAGTCCGGTCAGCACCCCGTCCTGGAGGGTGAGCAGTGCCCAGGCCACGCACGCGACGACGAACGCCGCCCCGGCGACCGGCGTGCCGAGCGGCGCGTACGACGTCCCCCACGTGTCGAGCGTGAGCAGGAAGCCGGCGGCGGCGACGACGACCACCACCGAACTCGCCGCGTACGCCCGCCACACCAGGGAACCGGTCGCCCGTCCCGCGCGCGGGACGAAGCGGACGACCGCGCCGATCATCGTCGTCGCCGTGATGCTGGCCAGCAGACGCATCGCGGCGATCGCGGCGGAGCCCTGCCCGACGGCCTCCTCGGTGTAGTAGCGGGCGGCCACGAGCCAGAAGCCGAGGCCGAGCACGGCGGAGACACCGGTGCTGAGCATCAGGAAGTAGGCGTTCCGGAACAGCGAGTCGGAGTCCCGCCCACCACCGGAGCCACCCGCCTGCGCCGGGGGCGGGGCCGGGGCCTCCGCAGGGGAGGGGGCCGGGGCCTGCGTCTCGGGACCGGCCCCGGTGCGCTCCCCGGTTCCGGTCCCGGCGGGTGTCCCGGTGCCGGTCCCGGCGGACGCCCCGGGTCCGGCGGACGCCCGGGTCCCGGGTCCGGGTCCGGCGGACGCCACGGCTCCGGCGGGCGCCACGGCTCCGGCGCCGGCCCGTGCCTCGGCCGAGGTCGCGGCGTGTGTTCCGGCCTGGGTGTCAGCCACGGGTCGGCGCCGGCCCTCCCGGCGCCTCGGCCGGCCGCGCGCCGGACTCCTCCAGTACGTCGACGACCTGACGTGCCCGCAGCGGATCGACCGGCAGCGCATGCCGGGCGAACCACCGGGCCCCCGTCGGGTCCGGCGAGAGGTCGGTGAAGTCGGCACCCGCGTAGTCGTCGAGAGGCGGATCGTAGAGGTACCCGACGACGATGTCCCGCCGCGCGAGAGCCGCGATCGCGGCGTCCCGGTCGGCGACGAACAGGGGAACCCTGAAGAGGGGTTGGGGGTCCCGCCGGACGCCGACGGAGGCGACGGGGGTGACTGGCCGGTGGACGGGCCGGTGGACGGCCCGGCCGACGGCCGCCGGTCCGGATCCCTGCCCGGCGCCGGGTGAGTCGCCCGACGCCTCGGCCCGGACGCCCGCCTCCCCCTCCGCGCCACCGCACGGGACCGGCCGTGCCCACCGCGTGGACAGCAGTTGCTCCGTGCCGGCCCGGCAGGCTGCCAGGACCTCGTCGAGACGGTCGAGTCTGCGGCCGATCCGGCCCAGGCGCAGGCCTCCGGAACGCAACCGGTAGTCGTGCATGTCGACCCGGACCCAGGAGTCGCTCGCGGTGAGGTCCGGCGCCGCACCGACCGCCCCGGCAAGTGCCTCGGGCCGCAACGGCATCCGGATCTCCTCGCGCTCCGTCAGCCCGAGCAGCCGCATCGTGGCCCACGCGGCCCGCCGCAGCCGCAGCCCCCGCACCGCCGCCTCCGCGTACGGCCGGACGGTGTAGGCCAGTTCGGCCGTGAGCCGGCCGGGCAGCAGCAGGTCCTCGCAGGTCTTCTCCAGGGCCTCGCGCAGGCCCGGGTCGGCGCAGGACAGGAAACCGCCCGCCTTGGCGCCGACGTGCTTGGACAGGCTGAAGACGGAGGCGTCGCCCCAGGCCCCGACCGGTCGGCCGCCCACCTCACTGCCGATGGCGTGCGCCCCGTCCTCGAACAGCGGAATCCCCGATGCGTCGCACTTCGCACGCAGCCGCGGCGCGTCGTCCGGATTGCCGTACAGGTTCGTCGTCAGCACCGCGGACAGCGAACCCCACAGGTCGTCCGGCACCGCGTCGACGTCGATCGACGCGTCCAGCGGGTTCAGCGGCGCCTGCACGGGTCTGAGTCCGGCCGCGAGCACGACGAAGAAGATCACGTCGTCGTTCACCGGCGACATCAGCACCCGTCCGCCCGGCGGGCACCAGTGGCGCAGGGCCACGAACAGCCCGAACCGGCACGACGGCACGTACACGCATTCCCGGCCGAGTCTGCCGCGCATGGTCTCTTCCAGCCGTTTCGGCCGTGGAACATGCCGCGCCGACGCGAGACCGGCCTCCCCTGTGGCCATCCGCCCCCCAAATGTGCCGTGGGAACGCCCCCTCCCCGAGGCCTTCCGGCACCCGCCCAGAGTCTCCCCTTTCGCACCGCTCCGTCAAGATTGCGGACCGGGCCGTGGACGACTTCCCGTGTCCGGACGGACGCGGAGCGCTCCGGCCGGACCGCCCGGTCTCCGGCCTCCTGTGTCACTCCCGTGCCGCCGCGGTGTCCCTCCCGCGAGGTCAGCCGTAACGTGTGCCGCGGCTCGGCGCACCCGCAGAGCACCGCGGAGCACCTGCGCACGGCCGGCACCCGGCCGTGGCGAGCGCAGGTGCAGACCTGGCGAACAGATGGCGAGCACGAAAGTGAGGCAGCACCCGATGCCCCCCTTGGCCCCCTTCGACCTCCCCGAGGGCGACCCCTTCGGCCCGCACAACCTCCCGTACGGCGTCTTCTCCCTGTCGGCCCCTGCCGCCGACCCCGACCCCGGCTCCGACCCCGGCTCCGACCCCGGCTCCGGCTCCGGCTCCGGCTCCGGCTCCGGCTCCGGCTCCGGCTCCGGGCAGCGGACCGTCGGCGTCCGGCTCGGCGACCACGTGCTCGACGCCGGCGCGGCGGCCCGGGCCCTCGGCTCCCCGCACGCCGCCCTGCTCGGCCGCCCGACCCTCAACCCGCTGCTGGCGGCGGGCCGTACGGTCTGGTCCCAGGTGCGCCGAGCCCTGACCGAGTGGGTCACGGAACCCTCCCACCGGCAGACGCTGCTCCCCTTCCTGCACCCCCTTTCCTCGGTGACCCTGCACCTGCCGTTCGAGGTGGCCGACTACGTCGACTTCTACGCCTCCGAGCACCACGCCCGGAACGCGGGCGCCATCTTCCGCCCGGACGCCGCGGACACCCTCCTGCCGAACTGGAAGCACCTTCCGATCGGCTACCACGGCCGCGCCGGCACGGTCGTGGTCTCCGGCACGGACGTCGTCCGCCCGTCGGGCCAGCGCAAGGCGCCCACCGATCCGGTCCCCGTCTTCGGCCCGACCCGACGGCTCGACATCGAGGCCGAGGTCGGCTTCGTGGTCGGCACGCCGTCCCGGCAGGGGCACCCGGTCCCGCTGACCGGCTTCCGCGAGCACGTCTTCGGCCTGTGCCTCCTCAACGACTGGTCCGCACGCGACATCCAGGCCTGGGAGTACGTCCCCCTCGGCCCCTTCCTCGGGAAGTCCTTCGCCACCTCGGTGTCGGCGTGGATCACCCCGCTGGAGGCGCTGGAGGAGGCGCGGCTGTCACCCCCCGAGCGCACCCACCCCCTGCTGCCCTACCTCGACGACTCCGCCACCGAGCCCGCCGGCTACGACCTGCGCATCTCGGTCGCCGTCAACGGCCACGTCGTCTCCGAGCCCCCCTTCTCCACCATGTACTGGACGGCCGCCCAGCAACTCGCCCACCTGACGGTCAACGGCGCCTCCCTGCGCACCGGCGACCTCTACGGCTCCGGCACGGTGAGCGGCCCGGCCGAGAACCAGCGCGGCTCCCTGCTGGAGCTGACCTGGAACGGCCGCGACCCGCTGGAACTCCCCGACGGCAAGCGGACGTACCTGGAGGACGGGGACGTGGTGACGCTGTCGGCCTGGGCCCCCGGTCCTGACGGGCTGCGGGTCGGTCTGGGCGAGGTGAGCGGGCGGGTCCGCACGGGCTGACTCCGGCCGTTCCCGCCGTCATACTGACGGCGGGAACGGTCCCCGCACCGGGCCCGCCGCACCCGCCGTCCCGGAGCACGGAACCGCCCGCCGCCACCGACCCGTTCTCCCCGACCAGGATCCGGAGCCCATGGCAATGACCCTCTGCCTGCTCCTGCTGAGCGTCGTCGCCCTGACCGCCGCCGTGCCGGTCCCGCGCGCGCTGACCCGGGCCGAGTGGCCCGAGCGGGAGCCGGTGGTGGCGCTGTGGGTGTGGCAGTGCCTGGTCGCCACGGTGCTGCTGTGCTGTCTGACGGCGCTCGTGCTGGGGGCGGCCGCCGTCTTCCACACCGTCCGCACCCAGGTCTTCGCCCCGGCGCCGCCGGCCGTGACAGAGGCCTACGACCTCTCCACCGCCCCGGTGTGGGCGACGGCTCTCACGCTGCTGCTGGCCTGCGGTGCCGCCTGGACCACCGCGATGCTCGCCCGCGAGCTGGTCGAGGTCCGCCGGCGCCGCGGCCTGGCCCGCGCCCATCTGCGGGAGCGCGCACCCGACCTGCCCGCGGGACTGCCCTCCGCCCGGGGGCCCCTGCTGGTGCTCGAGGACGACTACCCGGACGCCTGGTGGATGCCGGGCAGCCCGTCCCGGCTGATCGTGACCACCGGTGCCCTGCAGCGCCTCACCTCGCACCAGATCGACGCGGTCCTCGCCCATGAACGAGGTCACGCCCGCGCCCACCACGACTGGCTGCTGCACCTGTCGACGGCGCTGGCCACCGGATTCCCGCGCGTCCCGCTGTTCGCCCACTTCTGCGACCAGACCCACCGCCTGGTCGAACTCTCCGCCGACGACACGGCGTCCCGCCGCTGCGGTCACCTCACGACGGCGCTCGCGCTGATCGAGCTGAACCAGCACCGGGGCGTCCTGTCCTGCGCGTCCTCCCACCGCCTGCTGGGCGAACGCGTGGACCGTCTCCTCCAGCCGCCCCCACGGCTGCTGCGCAGGCACCGGGCCCTGACGACGACCGTGGCGGCGCTGGTCCCCCTGCTCCCGCTGCTGATCACCTTCGCCCCGGGGCTGACCGCACTGAGCTGAACGCCGGCCGGGGACGACTGGAACCCGGAGCTCCGGTCCCCGGTGTCCGGGCGCCTATCTCCAGTCCTCGGGCTCCGGTTCCTCATCCATCTCGGGCCAGTGGTCGTCGGCCCCCTCGGCAGGGGGTGCCCCGCCCGCGGCGGACACGGCGTCGGAGGCTCTCCCGGAGCCCGAGGCCCTCCCGGAGCCCAGGTCCGTTCCGGAGCCCGGGTCCGTCCCGGCGTCGGGGGCAACGCCGGATGCCGGGACAACGCCGGACGCCGGGGCCGGGGCCTCGCCCAGGGACGCCAGCACGCCGATCACTCCCTCCCCGTACGTCGTCAGCTTCTTCTCGCCGACTCCGCTGATCCCGCCCAGCTCCCGCACGGACGTCGGCCAGGCCGTGGCGATCTCCCGCAGCGTGGCGTCGTGGAAGATGACGTACGCCGGCACGCCCTGCTCGCGGGCCTGTTCGGCGCGCCAGGCGCGCAGGGCCTCGAAGGCGGGGAGCAGTGCCTCGGGCAGTTCGACCGCGGCGGCCTTCGCCTTGCCCCTGCCGGTGGAGGAACCCGACGTCTTCGGCGTGACCGGCTTCTCCGGTTCCTTGCGCAGCGGCACCTCGCGCTCGCGGCGCAGCACCTCCCCGCTGGAGTCCGTGAGCACCAGCGTGCCGTAGTCCCCCTCGACGGCGAGCAGCCCCTGGGCCAGCAACTGCCGCACGACGCCGCGCCACTCGCCCTCGGACAGCTCCTCGCCGATGCCGAACACCGACAGCTGGTCGTGGTCGAACTGGATCACCTTGGCCGTGCGCTTGCCCATCAGGATGTCGACGATCTGCACCGCGCCGAACTTCTGGCCGCGCTCCCGCTGCAACCGCACCACCGTCGACAGCACCTTCTGCGCCGCGACCGTGCCGTCCCAGGTCTGTGGGGGTGCGAGGCAGGTGTCGCAGTTGCCGCAGCCCTTCGGGTCCGGTTCCTGGCCGAAGTAGGCCAGGAGCTGCCCGCGACGGCACCGGGCGGTCTCGCACAGTGCCAGCATCGAGTCGAGGTGGGCGGCGGCCCGGCGCCGGAACGCCTCGTCGCCCTCGCTCGACTGGATCATCTTGCGCTGCTGTATGACGTCGTTGAGGCCGTAGGCCATCCAGGCCGTCGAGGGCAGTCCGTCACGGCCCGCGCGGCCCGTCTCCTGGTAGTAGCCCTCGATCGACTTGGGCAGGTCGAGGTGGGCGACGAACCGCACGTCCGGCTTGTCGATGCCCATGCCGAAGGCGATGGTCGCGCACACGACCAGGCCTTCCTCCCGCAGGAACCGCGACTGGTGTGCCGCACGCGTGCCCGAGTCCAGACCGGCGTGGTACGGCACGGCCTCGATGCCGTTGCGGGAGAGGAACTCGGCGGTCTTCTCGACGGAGTTGCGCGACAGGCAGTAGACGATGCCCGCGTCGCCCGCGTGCTCCTCGCGCAGGAAGCTCAGCAGCTGCTTCCTGGGGTCGGCCTTCGGCACGATCCGGTACTGGATGTTGGGCCGGTCGAAGCTCGCCACGAAATGCCGGGCCGTCGGCATGCGCAGCCGCTGCGTGATCTCCTGGTGCGTCGCGTGGGTGGCCGTGGCGGTGAGCGCGATCCGGGGGACGTCGGGCCAGCGCTCGCCCAGCAGGGAGAGGGCGAGGTAGTCGGGGCGGAAGTCGTGCCCCCACTGGGACACGCAGTGGGCCTCGTCGATGGCGAAGACGGCGATCTTGCCGCGCGACAGCAGGTTCAGCGTGGCGTCCAGGCGCAGCCGCTCCGGCGCCAGGTAGAGCAGGTCCAGCTCGCCGGCCAGGAACTCGGCCTCGACCGTGCGCCGCTCGTCGAAGTCCTGCGTGGAGTTCATGAAGCCGGCCCGCACGCCCAGTGCCCGCAGCGCGTCCACCTGGTCCTGCATCAGCGCGATCAGCGGGGAGACGACGACGCCCGTGCCCGGTCGGACCAGGGAGGGGATCTGGTAGCACAGCGATTTGCCGCCGCCGGTCGGCATGAGGACGACCGCGTCCCCGCCGGCCACGACGTGCTCGATGACCTCGCCCTGCTCGCCCCGGAAGGCCTCGTACCCGAAGACCCGATGGAGCGTGGCCAGGGCCTCGCTCTCCGTGCCCGGCATCTCGGTGGTTCCTGGCATCTCCCTGATCCCGCCCGTCCCTCGCATCGTCCCGTCCCCCGTACGTCGTCCCTCGACCGCTGCGTCCACGATAGGGGTCCGGACCGACACCGCCGGAGTTGTCCACAGGCCCGCGACGATCCGTCGCCCGCACGGTGCCGCTTCCGCACGGTCCGGCCGGCCGCCCACCGGATGCCGGCCGCCGCCGGACCGGCCCGCCGGACGTGCCCGCCGCACCCGCTCCGGCGCATACGACGGCCCCGGTTCCCTCCGCGGGAAACCGGGGCTCGTCGCACACGCTCCGCAGGTCAGCGCACGAACACCCCGGCCTGGCTCGCCAGGTCCAGGAAGTACTGCGGTGCCACGCCGAGCACCAGGGTGACCGCCACGCCCACCCCGATCGTCGTCATCGTCAGGGGGGACGGCACGGCGACGGTGGGGCCCTCGGGCCGCGGCTCGCTGAAGAACATCAGGACGATGACGCGGATGTAGAAGAACGCGGCGATCGCCGACGAGATCACACCGACCACGACGAGCGGCGCCGCACCGCCCTCCGCCGCCGCCTTGAACACGGCGAACTTCCCGGCGAACCCGGAGGTCAGCGGGATGCCGGCGAAGGCCAGCAGGAACACCGCGAACACGGCCGCCACCAGCGGCGACCGGCGGCCCAGCCCGGCCCACTTGGACAGGTGCGTCGCCTCGCCGCCGGCGTCCCGCACCAGCGTCACCACGGCGAACGCGCCGACCGTCACGAACGAGTACGCGCCCAGGTAGAACAGGACGGACGAGACACCGTCCGGCGTGGTCGCGATGACACCCGCGAGGATGAACCCGGCGTGCGCGATCGACGAGTACGCCAGCAGCCGCTTGATGTCGGTCTGGGTGATCGCGACGATCGCGCCGCCCAGCATGGTGACGACCGCGACGCCCCACATGACCGGCCGCCAGTCCCAGCGCAGGCCAGGCAGCACGACGTAGAGGATCCGCAGCAGCGCGCCGAAGGCGGCCACCTTGGTGGCGGCGGCCATGAAGCCGGTGACGGGGGTCGGCGCGCCCTGGTAGACGTCCGGCGTCCACATGTGGAACGGCACGGCGCCCACCTTGAACAGCAGCCCCGTGACGATCAGCGCGGCGCCGACGAGCAGCAGCACGTCGTTGCCCATGGTGTCGGCGAGGGCCGGGCTGACGTTGGTGACCGTACCGTCGACGACCTGCGCGATCGTCGCGTACGACACCGAGCCGGCGTACCCGTAGAGCAGGGCGATGCCGAACAGGGTGAACGCGGAGGCGAAGGAGCCGAGCAGGAAGTACTTGACCGCCGCCTCCTGGGACAGCAGCCGCTTGCGGCGGGCCAGCGCGCACAGCAGGTACAGCGGCAGCGAGAAGACTTCCAGGGCGATGAAGAGGGTCAGCAGGTCGTTGGCCGCCGGGAAGACGAGCATGCCCGCGACGGCGAACAGGAGCAGCGGGAAGACCTCGGTGGTGGTGAAGCCCGCCTTGACGGCCGCCTTCTCGCTGTCGCTGCCCGGCACGGAGGCGGCCTGGGCGGCGAAGGAGTCGACGCGGTTGCCGTGCGCCTCGGGGTCGAGCCGCCGTTCGGCGAAGGTGAACAGGCCCACCAGGGCGGACAGCAGGATCGTGCCCTGGAGGAACAGGGCCGGTCCGTCGACCGCGATCGCGCCCATCGCCGCGATGTGTGCCTTGGTGGTGCCGTATCCGTCCGCCGCCAGCGCCACCACCGCGGCGAACGCGGAGATCAACGCGACGACGGACAGGAACAGTTGTGCGTGGTAGCGGGACCTGCGCGGCACGAACGCCTCGACCAGGATCCCGACGACGGCCGCGCCCACGACGATCAGGGTGGGCGACAGCTGTGCGTATTCGATCTTCGGCGCGTCGATCTTCGAGATCGGGTCGGCCGCGGTTGTCCACAGGCTGTGGACGACTGCTGTGCTCACTTGGCCGCCTCCACCTCGGGCCGGGGGTCCTTCTTGTGTACGTCGGACAGCGTCTGCTTGACCGCCGGGTCGACGATGTCCGTGACGGGCTTCGGGTAGACGCCCAGGAAGATCAGCAGAACGATCAGCGGGGCGACGACCATCAGCTCACGCGCGCGGAGGTCCGGCATCGTGGCGACCTCGGGTCTGACGGGACCGGTCATCGTCCTCTGGTAGAGGACGAGGGTGTAGAGCGCGGCGAGGACGATGCCGAACGTGGCGACGATGCCGATCGCCGGATAGCGCGAGAACGTCCCCACCAGGACCAGGAACTCGCTCACGAACGGCGCCAGTCCCGGCAGCGACAGGGTCGCGAGGCCGCCGATCAGGAAGGTGCCGGCGAGCACGGGGGCGACCTTCTGCACGCCGCCGTAGTCGGCGATGAGCCGCGAGCCGCGCCGCGAGATGAGGAAGCCGGCGACCAGCATCAGGGCGGCCGTCGAGATGCCGTGGTTGACCATGTAGAGCGTCGCGCCGGACTGGCCCTGGCTGGTCATCGCGAAGATGCCCAGGATGATGAAGCCGAAGTGCGAGATCGACGCGTACGCCACCAGCCGCTTGATGTCCCGCTGCCCGACGGCGAGCAGCGCGCCGTAGATGATGCTGATCACGGCGAGGACGAGGACCACGGGCGTGGCCCACTTGCTGGCCTCCGGGAAGAGCTGGAGGCAGAAGCGCAGCATCGCGAAGGTGCCGACCTTGTCGACGACCGCCGTGATGAGGACGGCGACCGGGGTGGTGGCCTCCCCCATGGCGTTGGGCAGCCAGGTGTGGAGCGGCCACAGGGGCGCCTTCACGGCGAAGGCGAAGAAGAAGCCGAGGAACAGCCAGCGTTCGGTGTTCGTCGCCATGTCGAGCGAGCCGTTGGCCCGGGCCTCGGCGATCTCCGTCAGCGAGAAGTTCCCCGCGACCACGTACAGCCCGATCACCGCGGCCAGCATGATCAGTCCGCCGGCCAGGTTGTAGAGCAGGAACTTCACGGCCGCGTAGGACCGTTGGGTGGACGCCGTCTCCTCGCCGTGCTCGTGGGCCCGGTCCCCGAAGCCGCCGATGAGGAAGTACATCGGGATCAGCATGGCTTCGAAGAAGATGTAGAAGAGGAAGACGTCGGTGGCCTCGAAGGAGATGATCACCATCGCCTCGACGGCGAGGATCAGGGCGAAGAAGCCCTGCGTCGGCCGCCACCGCCGGCTGCCCGTCTCCAGTGGGTCGGCGTCGTGCCAGCCCGCGAGGACGATGAACGGGATCAGCAGCGCCGTGAGCGCGATGAGCGCCACCGCGATGCCGTCCACGCCGAGTTCGTACCGGACGCCGAACTCGGCGATCCAGGAGTGGGACTCGGTGAGCTGGTAGCGGTCGCCGTCCGGGTCGAAGCGGACCAAGACGACGATCGCGAGGACGAGCGTGGCGAGGGAGAACAGCAGGGCCAGCGTCTTGGCGGCGTTGCGCCGCGCGGCCGGGACGGCGGCCGTGGCGACCGCCCCGATCGCGGGGAGCGCCGCCGTCGCTGTCAGCAGAGGAAAGGACATCGGTATCAGACCGCCCTCATCAGCAGGGTCGCGGCGACGAGGACCGCCGCACCGCCGAACATCGAGACCGCGTACGACCGCGCGAAGCCGTTCTGGAGCTTGCGCAGGCGCCCGGAGAGGCCGCCGACCGAGGCCGCCGTGCCGTTGACGACGCCGTCGACCAGGGTGTGGTCGACGTACACCAGGGACCGGGTGAGGTGCTCGCCGCCGCGGACCAGGACGACGTGGTTGAAGTCGTCCTGGAGGAGGTCGCGCCGGGCGGCCCTGGTGAGCAGGGAACCGCGCGGGGCGACGACCGGGACGGGGCGGCGGCCGTACTGGAGGTAGGCGGCCGCGACGCCGATCACCAGCACCACCATGGTGGCGAGGGTGACCGTGAGCGCGCTGACCGGGGCGTCGCCGTGGCTGTGTCCCGTGACGGGCTCCAGCCAGTGCAGGAAGCGGTCGCCGATGCTGAAGAAGGCGCCGGCGAAGACCGATCCGAAGGCCAGCACGATCATGGGGATCGTCATGGACCTCGGGGACTCGTGCGGGTGCGGCTCCCCCGTCGCGGCAGCGGCGTGACCGGACGCGGCCCCGCCGTCGTGTGCGGCGGCGGGCTCGGCGCCGGGCGCCTCGGGCGAGCGGGTGGGCCGGTTCTTCCAGCGCTCCTCGCCGAAGAACGTCATCAGCATCACGCGCGTCATGTAGTACGCCGTGATGGCCGCGCCCAGCAGCGCGCAGCCGCCGAGGATCCAGCCCTCGGTGCCGCCCTTGGCGAAGGCGGCCTCGATGATCTTGTCCTTGGAGAAGAAGCCGGACAGGCCCGGGAAGCCGATGATGGCGAGGTAGCCGAGGCCGAAGGTGATGAAGGTGACCGGCATGTACTTCCGCAGGCCGCCGTACTTGCGCATGTCGACCTCGTCGTTCATGCCGTGCATGACCGAGCCGGCGCCGAGGAACAGGCCGGCCTTGAAGAAGCCGTGCGTCACGAGGTGCATGATCGCGAAGACGTAACCGATGGGGCCGAGGCCGGCGGCCAGCACCATGTAGCCGATCTGCGACATGGTCGAGCCGGCCAGGGCCTTCTTGATGTCGTCCTTCGCGCAACCGACGATCGCACCGAACAGGAGCGTGACGGCGCCGACGATCGTGACGACGAGCTGCGCGTCGGGCGCCAGGTTGAAGATCGCCGCGGAGCGGACGATCAGGTAGACGCCGGCGGTCACCATCGTGGCCGCGTGGATGAGGGCCGAGACGGGCGTCGGGCCCTCCATGGCGTCCCCCAGCCAGGACTGCAACGGCACCTGGGCGGACTTGCCGCAGGCCGCGAGCAGCAGCATCAGGGCGATCGCGGTGAGCGTGCCCTCGCTCGCACCGCCGGCGAGCCCGGCCTCCTCGGGCGTGCCGAGCAGGGGACCGAAGGCGAAGGTGCCGAAGGTGGTGAACATCAGCATGATGGCGATCGACAGGCCCACGTCACCGACGCGGTTGACCAGGAAGGCCTTCTTCGCCGCGGTGGCGGCGCTGGGCTTGTGCTGCCAGAAGCCGATCAGCAGGTAGGAGGCGAGGCCGACGCCCTCCCAGCCGACGTACAGCAGCAGGTAGTTGTCGGCGAGGACCAGGAGGAGCATCGCCGCCAGGAACAGGTTCAGGTAGCCGAAGAAGCGGCGGCGGCGCTCGTCGTGCTCCATGTACCCGATCGAGTACAGGTGGATCAGCGAGCCGACGCCCGTGATCAGCAGGACGAACGTCATCGACAGCTGGTCGACGCGGAAGGCGACGTCCGCCTGGAAGCCCTCGACCGGGATCCAGCTGAACAGGTGTTGCGTGAGTGTCCGGTCGTCGGCGTTCCTGCCGAGCAGGTCGGCGAAGAGGACGAGGCCGATCACGAAGGAGACGGCCGCCAGCAGTGTGCCGAGCCAGTGGCCGACGGCGTCGAGCCGCCGGCCGCCGACCAGGAGGACGGCCGCTCCGAGCAGGGGCGCCGCGATCAGCAGCGCAATCAGGTTCTCCACGATTCTTCCGACCCCTTACAGCTTCATCAGGCTGGCGTCGTCGACCGAGGCCGAGTGGCGGGAACGGAACAGCGACACGATGATCGCGAGTCCCACCACGACCTCCGCTGCGGCGACGACCATCGTGAAGAAGGCGATGATCTGGCCGTCGAGGTTGCCGTGCATGCGGGAGAAGGCGACGAACGCGAGGTTGCAGGCGTTGAGCATCAGCTCGATGCACATGAACACGACGATCGCGTTGCGCCTGATCAGGACGCCCGTCGCGCCGATCGTGAACAACAGGGCGGCGAGATAGAGGTAGTTGACGGGGTTCACTTCGACGCCTCCTCGGCCCGCTTGAAGGTAGGCGGCTCGATCGGGGTGCGTTCCAGGCGCTCCGTGGCGCGCTGCTCGATCGCCTTGAGGTCGTTGAGCGCCTCGGCGGACACGTCCCGGACCTGGCCGCGCTCCCGCAGCGTCTTGCTGACGGTGAGGTCGGAGGGGGTGCCGTCGGGCAGCAGGCCGGCGATGTCCACGGCGTTGTGCCGCGCGTACACACCGGGCGCGGGCAGCGGCGGCAGGTGGACGCCCTCGCGGACGCGCTGTTCGGACAGCTCGCGCTGGGTCTTGGCCCGCTCGGTGCGCTCGCGGTGGGTGAGCACCATGGCGCCGACGGCGGCCGTGATGAGCAGGGCGCCGGTGATCTCGAAGGCGAAGACGTACTTGGTGAAGATGAGGGCCGCCAGGCCCTCCACGTTGCCGCCCGCGTTGGCCTCCGTGAGACCGCCGAACTCGGTCAGGGAGGCGTTGCCGATGCCGGCGAGCAGCAGGATGCCGAAGCCGAGGCCGCAGACGAGGGCCAGCCAGCGCTGGCCCTTGATGGTCTCCTTCAGGGAGTCCGCGGCGGTGACGCCGACGAGCATCACCACGAACAGGAACAGCATCATGATCGCGCCGGTGTAGACGACGATCTGCACGACGCCCAGGAAGTAGGCGCCGTTGGCGAGGTAGAACACCGCCAGGACGATCATGGTTCCGGCGAGGCAGAGCGCGCTGTGCACGGCCCTCCTCATGAAGACGGTGCACAGGGCGCCGATCACCGCGACGGTGCCCAGCACCCAGAACTGGACCGCCTCGCCGGTGGAGGTGGAGTAGGCGGCGAGCTGAGCGCTCATCGGCCGATCACCTCCCCGGAGGCGGGCTCGCCCTCGCCGGACGTGGCGGCGGCCTCCTGCGGGACCTCGCCCTTGGAGAGCGCGACCTGCCGCTCGGTGCCGGGCGCGGCCTCCGTCACCAGGCCCCGGTAGTAGTCCTGTTCGTCCATGCCGGGGTAGATGGCGTGCGGGCTGTCGACCATGCCCTCGTCCAGGCCGGCCAGCAGCTGCTCCTTGGTGTAGATCAGGTTGGCGCGGCTGCTGTCGGCCAGTTCGAACTCGTTGGTCATCGTCAGCGCGCGGGTGGGGCACGCCTCGATGCACAGGCCGCACAGGATGCAGCGGGCGTAGTTGATCTGGTAGACGCGCCCGTACCGCTCGCCCGGGGAGTAGCGCTCCTCCTCGGTGTTGTCGGCCCCCTCGACGTAGATGGCGTCGGCCGGGCAGGCCCACGCGCACAGCTCGCAGCCGACGCACTTCTCCAGACCGTCCGGATGGCGGTTGAGCTGGTGCCGTCCGTGGAACCGGGGAGCGGTGGTCTTCTCCTGCTCGGGGTACTGCTCGGTGAGCCGCTTCTTGAACATGGCCTTGAAGGTCACGCCGAAACCGGCTACCGGGTTCTGGAAGCCGGGCTTCGACCGCCCGGCCTCCTGGGGCTCCTCAGCCATCGGACGCCTCCTTTCCCTCCAGAGATCCGTCACTGTGAGTATCGGGCCCACCACTGACAATCAGCTCCCGCTCCCGGCGCGGACGGCGCCTGGGCACGGGCGGCAGCTCCTGTCCCGGCAGCGGCGGTACGGGGAAGCCGCCCGCCATCGGGTCGAAGGCGGCGGGCTCGGCCGGGGCCGGCTCCTCCTTGCCGCCGCCGCGGAACATGTCCGCGACGAAGGAGAGCAGCAGCAGGACCAGGACGCCGCCGCCGACGTAGAGGGCGATGTCGGCGAAGTCGTAGTTCTCGTTGCGCAGGGTCCGCACGGTGGCGACGAGCATCAGCCAGACGACCGAGACCGGGATGAGGACCTTCCAGCCGAGCTTCATGAGCTGGTCGTAGCGGACCCGGGGCAGCGTGCCGCGCAGCCAGATGAAGAAGAACAGCAGCAGCTGCACCTTGACGACGAACCAGAGCATCGGCCACCAGCCGTGGTTCGCGCCCTCCCAGAAGGTGCTGACCGGCCAGGGGGCCCGCCAGCCGCCGAGGAAGAGCGTGGTCGCCACGGCCGAGACCGTCACCATGTTCACGTACTCGGCGAGCATGAACATCGCGAACTTGATCGACGAGTACTCGGTGTTGAAGCCGCCGACCAGGTCGCCCTCGGACTCCGGCATGTCGAACGGGGCGCGGTTCGTCTCGCCGACCATCGTGACGATGTAGAGGACGAAGGAGACCGGCAGCAGGAGGATGTACCAGCGGTCCTGCTGCTGCTCGACGATGGTCGACGTCGACATCGACCCGGAGTAGAGGAACACCGAGGCGAACGCGGCGCCCATCGCGATCTCGTACGAGATCATCTGCGCGCAGGAGCGCAGGCCGCCCAGGAGCGGATAGGTGGATCCGGAGCTCCACCCCGCCAGGACGATGCCGTAGATGCCGACCGAGGCGACCGCGAGGATGTAGAGCATCGCGATCGGCAGGTCGGTGAGCTGCATCGTGGTGCGCTGTCCGAAGATCGAGATCTCGTTGCCGGCCGGACCGAAGGGGATCACCGCGATCGCCATGAAGGCCGGGACGGCGGCGACGACCGGCGCGAGGACGTACACCACCTTGTCGGCGCGTTTGACGACGAGGTCTTCCTTGAGCATCAGCTTGATGCCGTCGGCGAGCGACTGGAGCATGCCCCAGGGGCCGTGCCGGTTGGGTCCGATGCGCAGCTGCATCCAGGCGACGACCTTGCGTTCCCAGACGATGGAGAACAGCACGGTCAGCATCAGGAAGGCGAAGCAGAACACCGCCTTGATCACGACCAGCCACCAGGGGTCGCGGCCGAACATCGAGAGGTCTTCAGCGGCGAGGTACGGGCTCATGCCTCCACCTCCTTGGGGGCCTCGGCGGCGAGCGTCGCCGGGCCGATGCGGACGAGGGAACCGGGCCGGGCCCCGGTGTCGGAGGCGACGCCCCCGCCCGTGGAGTTCAGCGGGAGCCACACCACCCGGTCGGGCATCTCGGTGATCCGCAGGGGCAGTTCCACCGTCCCCGCGGTACCGGTCACGGCGAGCGTGTCGCCGTCCTTGACGCCGGCCTCGGCGGCCGTGGCGGCGGACACGCGCGCGTGGGCGGCGTGCCGGGTGCCGGCGAGCGCCTCGTCGCCCTGCTGGAGGAGGCCCTGGTCGAGCAGCAGGCGGTGTCCGGCGAGCACGGCCTCACCGGCGGCGGGCCGCGGCAGGACGCCGGCGGTGTCCAGCGGTGCGGCGGCGCGCGGCCCGTCCCAGGCGCCGAGCCGGTCCAGCTCCGCGCGCGTGGTGCGCAGGTCCGGCAGGCCCAGGTGGACGTCCATGGCGTCGGCGAGCATCTGCAGCGCGCGCGCGTCGGTCGGTGCCGGACGGCGCGTCATCTGGTCGGGCTTGAGCGCGGCCTCGAAGGAGCGCACCCGGCCCTCCCAGTTGAGGAAGGCCCCCGCCTTCTCGGCGACCGCGGCGACGGGCAGGACGACGTCGGCACGGTCGGTGACCTCGCCGGGGCGCAGCTCCAGCGACACCACGAAGCCGGCCTCGGCGAGCGCCTCACGCGCGCGCTGCGGGTCGGGCAGGTCGGCCACCTCCACCCCGGCGACGAGCAGTGCCTGCAGTTCGCCGCTCGCGGCGGCCTCGATGATCTGCCCGGTGTCCCGGCCGTGGCGCGGCGGGAGTTCGGCGACGCCCCAGGCGGCGGCGACCTCCTCCCGCGCGCGCGGGTCGGTGGCCGGACGTCCGCCCGGCAGCAGCGACGGGAGCGCGCCCGCCTCGACGGCGCCCCGCTCCCCCGCCCGGCGCGGGATCCACACCAGGTCCGCCCCGGTCGCGGTGGCCGCCCGTACGACGGCGGTGAGGCCGCCCGCGACGGCGGCGAGCCGCTCGCCGACGACGATCACCGCGCCGCCGGCGCGCAGCGCCTCGGCGGCCCTGCTCCCCGGCTCGTCCTCCAGGCCGACGCCGCTGGTCAGCGCGTCCAGCCACTCGGTCTCGGTGCCCGGAGCGGCCGGCAGCAGTGTGCCGCCGGCCTTCTCCAGGCCGCGGGTGGCGTGGGTGGCCAGCGAGAACACCTTCTGCCCGTGCTTGCGCCAGGCCTTGCGCAGCCGCAGGAAGACGCCGGGCGCCTCCTCCTCGGACTCGAACCCGACGAGCAGGACGGTGGGCGCCTTCTCCAGCGTCGTGTACGTGATGCCGCTGCCGTCGAGGTCACGGCCGCGGCCCGCCACCCTGGACGCCAGGAAGTCGGCCTCCTCGCTGCTGTGCACGCGCGCGCGGAAGTCGATGTCGTTGGTGTCGAGCGCCACGCGCGCGAACTTGCTGTACGCGTAGGCGTCCTCGACGGTCAGGCGGCCGCCGGTCAGGACGCCGGTCCGGCCGCGCGAGGCGAGCAGCCCCTGGGCCGCGATCTGCAACGCCTCCGGCCAGGAGGCCGGTCGGAGGTCGCCCTCGGCGTTGCGCACGAGCGGGGTGTCGAGCCGGTCGCGCTGCTGGGCGTACCGGAACCCGAACCGCCCCTTGTCGCAGACCCACTCCTCGTTGACCTCGGGGTCGTCTGCGGCGAGCCGTCGCATGACCTTGCCGCGCCGGTGGTCCGTGCGCGTCGCGCAGCCGCCGGAGCAGTGCTCGCAGACGGACGGCGTGGAGATCAGGTCGAAGGGCCGCGAGCGGAACCGGTAGGCCGCCGAGGTGAGCGCGCCCACCGGGCAGATCTGGATGGTGTTGCCGGAGAAGTACGACTCGAAGGGGTCGCCCTCGCCGGTACCGACCTGCTGGAGCGCGCCCCGCTCGATCAGTTCGATCATCGGGTCGCCCGCGACCTGGTTGGAGAACCGGGTGCAGCGGGCGCACAGCACGCAGCGCTCACGGTCGAGCAGCACCTGCGTGGAGATCGGGACGGGCTTGTCGTAGGTCCGCTTGCGGCCCTCGAAGCGGGACTCGGCGTTGCCGTGCGACATGGCCTGGTTCTGCAGGGGGCACTCGCCGCCCTTGTCGCAGACCGGGCAGTCCAGCGGGTGGTTGATGAGGAGCAGCTCCATCACACCGTGCTGCGCCTTCTCGGCCACCGGGGAGGTGAGCTGGGTCCTGACCACCATCCCGTCGGTGCACGTGATCGTGCAGGACGCCATCGGCTTGCGCTGGCCCTCGACCTCGACGATGCACTGGCGGCAGGCGCCGGCCGGGTCGAGGAGCGGGTGGTCGCAGAAGCGCGGGATCTCGATGCCGAGCTGTTCGGCGGCCCGGATGACCAGGGTGCCCTTGGGCACGCTGATCTCCACGCCGTCGATGGTCAGCGTCACGAGCTCCTCCGGCGGGAGAGCCGCCTCTCCGCCCCCGGAGGGAGCGCTGGTGGTCACCGTCATGCGTTCACCTCCGTGCGGTCGGCCCAGGCCGTCGACTTGGCCGGGTCGAAGGGGCAGCCGCGGCCCGTGATGTGCTGCTCGTACTCCTCGCGGAAGTACTTGAGCGAGGAGAAGATCGGCGAGGCGGCACCGTCGCCGAGGGCACAGAAGGACTTGCCGTTGATGTTGTCGGCGATGTCGTTGAGCTTGTCGAGGTCGGACATGGCGCCCTTGCCGGCCTCGATGTCCCGCATCAGCTGCACCAGCCAGTAGGTGCCTTCGCGGCAGGGTGTGCACTTGCCGCAGGACTCGTGGGCGTAGAACTCGGTCCAGCGGGTCACGGCCCGCACCACGCAGGTCGTCTCGTCGAAGCACTGGAGTGCCTTCGTGCCGAGCATGGAACCCGCGGCGCCCACTCCTTCGTAGTCGAGAGGGACGTCGAGGTGCTCGTCGGTGAACATCGGGGTGGAGGAGCCGCCCGGCGTCCAGAACTTGAGGCGGTGGCCCGGCCGCATGCCGCCGCTCATCTCGAGGAGCTGACGGAGGGTGATGCCGAGGGGGGCCTCGTACTGGCCGGGGCTGGCGACGTGGCCGCTGAGCGAGTAGAGCGTGAAGCCCGGGGACTTCTCGCTGCCCATCGACCTGAACCATTCCTTGCCGTTCTGCAGAATCGCGGGAACCGACGCGATCGACTCGACGTTGTTCACCACGGTCGGGCACGCGTAGAGGCCCGCGACGGCAGGGAAGGGGGGACGCAGCCGCGGTTGGCCGCGGCGGCCTTCGAGCGAGTCCAGCAGCGCGGTCTCCTCACCGCAGATGTACGCGCCGGCGCCGGCGTGCACGGTGAGTTCGAGGTCGAGTCCGCTGCCCAGGATGTTCTCGCCGAGGTAGCCCGCCGCGTATGCCTCGCGCACGGCCTCGTGCAACCGCCGCAGAACGGGGACGACCTCGCCCCGCAGATAGATGAAGGCGTGCGACGACCTGATGGCGTAGCACGCGATCACGATGCCCTCGATGAGGCTGTGCGGGTTCGCGAAGAGGAGCGGGATGTCCTTGCAGGTTCCCGGCTCCGACTCGTCGGCGTTGACCACCAGATAGTGCGGTTTCCCGTCCCCCTGGGGAATGAACTGCCATTTCATTCCCGTCGGGAATCCCGCGCCACCGCGGCCGCGCAGACCGGATTCCTTGACGTACGCGATCAGGTCGTCCGGCGACATGGCGAGCGCCTTGCGGAGCCCCTCGTATCCCTCGTGCCTTCGGTACACGTCCAGCGTCCAGGACCTGTCCTCGTCCCAGAAGGCCGACAGCACGGGTGCCAGCAGCTTCTCGGGGCCGGTGTCTTTCAGCTCGGGTGCCAAGGTCATCACTCCCCCTCCTCGGCGGTGGGCCCTGCCGGGTGGGCCGGGTCGGAGGCCGACGTGTCCTGCGGCGCGTCGTGCGAACTGAGGTGCTGCGTGGGTGACGGGTCGTGCACGGTCCGGTCCTGCGGCGCGTCGTGCGGTCCGCCGTCGCGTGGATGGACCACGCGCGCGGGTGCGGCCTCCCCCTTCGCCAGGCGAAGGCCCACCAGCGACGCCGGTCCCGCGCTGCCGCTCGCGTCGACGGCGCCCTCGCGCTCGTCGGGGAATCCCGCCAGGATCCGGGCGGTCTCCTTGAAGGTGCACAGCGGCGCCCCGCGCGTGGGCGAGACGGTACGGCCGACCCGCAGGTCGTCCACCAGCCGCTTCGCGCTCTGCACGGTCTGGTTGTCGAAGAACTCCCAGTTGACCATCACGACCGGCGCGTAGTCGCAGGCCGCGTTGCACTCGATGTGCTCCAGGGTGACCTTGCCGTCGTCGGTGGTCTCGCCGTTGCCGACGCCCAGGTGGTCCTGGAGCGCTTCGAAGATGGCGTCCCCGCCCATCACCGCGCAGAGGGTGTTGGTGCACACGCCCACCTGGTAGTCACCGCTCGGCCGGCGCCGGTACATGGTGTAGAAGGTCGCGACCGCGGTGACCTCGGCGGTGGTCAGGCCGAGGACGTCCGCGCAGAACCGCATTCCGGTGCGCGTGACGTGTCCCTCCTCCGACTGCACGAGGTGCAGCAACGGCAGGAGCGCGGAGCGGGAGTCGGGGTAGCGGGCGATGATCTCGCGTGCGTCGGTCTCCAGCCGGGCCCGGACGTCGTCCGGGTAGGCGGGCGCGGGCAGCTCGGGCATGCCCAGGCTGACGCCCCGCTCCGAAGAAGAGGTGGTCACCGGTCGACGCCTCCCATCACGGGGTCGATGGACGCCACGGCGACGATCACGTCGGCGACCTGGCCGCCCTCGCACATCGCCGCCATGGCCTGAAGATTGGTGAAGGACGGGTCGCGGAAGTGGACCCGGTAGGGGCGGGTGCCGCCGTCGGACACGGCGTGCACCCCGAGTTCGCCCTTGGGGGATTCGACGGCCGCGTACGCCTGCCCCGGCGGGACCCGGAAGCCCTCGGTGACCAGCTTGAAGTGGTGGATCAGGGCCTCCATGGAGGTGCCCATGATCTTCTTGATGTGGTCGAGGGAGTTGCCCAGGCCGTCCGGGCCCAGGGCGAGCTGGGCGGGCCAGGCGATCTTCTTGTCGGGGACCATGACCGGGCCGGGCTGGAGCCGGTCCAGGCACTGCTCGACGATCCTGAGCGACTGGCGCATCTCCTCCAGGCGGATCAGGAAACGGCCGTAGGCGTCGCAGGAGTCGGCGGTCGGGACGTCGAAGTCGTACGTCTCGTAGTCGCAGTAGGGCTGCGCCTTGCGCAGGTCGTGCGGCAGGCCGGTGGCGCGCAGGATCGGGCCGGTGGCGCCGAGGGCCGTGCAGCCCGCCAGGTCGAGGTAGCCGATGTCCTGCATGCGGGCCTTGAAGATGGGGTTCCCGGTGGCGAGCTTGTCGTACTCCGGGAGGTTCTTCTTCATCTTCTTCACGAACTCGCGGATCTGGTCCACCGCGCCGGGCGGCAGGTCCTGGGCGAGTCCGCCGGGGCGGATGTACGCGTGGTTCATCCGCAGGCCGGTGATGAGTTCGTAGATGTCGAGGATGAGTTCACGATCACGGAATCCGTAGATCATGATCGTGGTGGCGCCGAGTTCCATGCCGCCGGTGGCGATGCACACCAGGTGGGAGGACATCCGGTTCAGCTCCATCAGGAGCACCCGGATGATCTTGGTTCGGTCGGTGATCTGGTCCTCGATGCCGAGGAGCTTCTCGACGGCGAGGCAGTAGGCGGTCTCGTTGAAGAAGGACGTCAGGTAGTCCATGCGCGTCACGAAGGTGGTGCCCTGTGTCCACGTACGGAACTCGAGGTTCTTCTCGATGCCGGTGTGCAGGTAGCCGATGCCGCAGCGGGCCTCGGTGACCGTCTCGCCGTCGATCTCCAGGATCAGGCGGAGCACCCCGTGGGTGGAGGGGTGCTGGGGCCCCATGTTGACGACGATGCGTTCGTCGTCGGCGCGGGCCGCGGACTGGACGACCTCGTCCCAGTCGCCACCGGTGACCGTGTAGACGGTGCCTTCGGTGGTCTCGCGTGCGGATGCCGTCGAGGAGGTGGTCCCGGAGGGACTCGATGAGGGGTGGTGGCCGGGCGACGGGTTGGGAGTGCTCACGAGTACGACCTCCGCTGGTCCGGAGCCGGGATCTGGGCGCCCTTGTATTCGACGGGGATGCCGCCGAGGGGGTAGTCCTTGCGCTGCGGGTGGCCCTGCCAGTCGTCCGGCATCATGATCCGCGTCAGGGCCGGGTGACCGTCGAAGACGATCCCGAAGAAGTCGTAGGTCTCGCGCTCGTGCCAGTCGTTGGTCGGATAGACGGAGACCAGGGACGGGATGCGGCGGTCGGAGTCCGGAGCGCTCACCTCGAGCCGGATCAGCCTGTTGTGGGTGATCGAGCGCAGGTGGTAGACGGCGTGCAGTTCGCGGCCCTTGTCGTTCGGGTAGTGGACGCCGCTCACCCCCGTGCAGAGTTCGAAGCGCAGGGCCGGGTCGTCTCGCAGGGTGCGGGCGACCCGGACGAGGTGTTCGCGTTCGACGTGGAAGGTGAGTTCGTCGCGGTCGACGACCGTCTTCTCGATGGCGTTCTCGGGGAGGAGACCCTGCTCCTCCAGCGCGCCCTCGAGTTCGTCGGCGACCTCGTCGAACCAGCCGCCGTAGGGGCGGGCGCTCGCACCGGGCAGGCGCACCGAGCGGACCAGGCCGCCGTAACCGGAGGTGTCGCCGCCGCCGTCGGCGCCGAACATGCCGCGCTGGACGCGGATCTCCTCGCCGCCCTGGCCGCGCTGTCCGGGGAGGTTGGAGGCGGAGAGGTCCTTCTCGGGGTTGGTTCCCTCGGCCCCTGCGCCGGTGCCGTTGGCGTCGCTCACCGCAGCAGCCCCTTCATCTCGATCGTGGGCAGGGCCTTGAGCGCCGCTTCCTCCGCCTCGCGGGCCGCTTCCTCGGCGTTCACGCCCAGCTTGGAGTTCTGGATCTTGTGGTGGAGCTTGAGGATCGCGTCCATCAGCATCTCGGGGCGCGGCGGGCAGCCGGGGAGGTAGATGTCGACGGGGACGATGTGGTCGACGCCCTGGACGATGGCGTAGTTGTTGAACATGCCGCCCGAGGAGGCGCACACCCCCATGGAGATCACCCACTTCGGGTTCGGCATCTGGTCGTAGACCTGCCGCAGCACCGGCGCCATCTTCTGGCTGACCCGGCCGGCCACGATCATCAGGTCCGCCTGACGGGGCGAACCGCGGAAGACCTCCATGCCGAAACGCGCCAGGTCGTAGCGGCCGGCGCCGGTGGTCATCATCTCGATGGCACAGCAGGCGAGGCCGAACGTGGCGGGGAAGACGGACGACTTGCGCACCCATCCCGCGGCCTGTTCGACGGTGGTCAGCAGGAAACCGCTCGGCAGCTTTTCTTCGAGTCCCATGGCTTAAAGGCCCCTCAGTCCCATTCCAGGCCGCCGCGCCGCCACACGTAGGCGTAGGCGACGAAGACGGTGAGCACGAAGAGCAACATCTCCACGAGCCCGAAAACCCCCAGGGCGTCGAAGGTGACGGCCCAGGGGTAGAGGAAGACGATCTCGATGTCGAAGACGATGAAGAGCATCGCCGTCAGGTAGTACTTGATGGGGAAGCGCCCGCCGCCGGCCGGCGTGGGGGTCGGCTCGATACCGCACTCGTAGGCCTCGAGCTTGGCGCGGTTGTACCGCTTCGGCCCGATCAGCGTGGCCATGACCACGGAGAAGATCGCAAAGCCTGCCCCGAGGGCTCCCAGTACGAGGATGGGCGCATACGCGTTCACCGCTCCTCGCTCCTCTCAGTCGGCACTGACTGCTGGCGATGTCGGGGCTCGCATCCGCCTCACCGGCCCCACGAACCCCACCGTCACCGACGAAGATCGCGAACATGTGAAGCAGGTCACAAGCCCAACTGCCTCGCATCCTATGCCTGCGGCTCTGTGATCTGCGACACGGGGTATTGCACAAGCTTTGTGATCTCCACCACCTGACGAAGGATCATGAAGTCATATCAGCGGTGATCTTCGCACGCGAAGCGTCAGAGTGATCACAAGAAGTGACATTTACTCTCGTCGCCGCAGGTCACGAGGGTAGTCTCTATATCAAGAGGGTTCCGCTGCATGCAAATTGGCGTTGGACGGGGCGCCTTGGTAGTGGACCCGTTCACACATCAGGGGGAGCCGCGGGGGTCGAAGTGGACGCGTGCACGCGTTCACGAGCGGAACCGGCCGTACCGCTCGCGTCGGACGCGGGCCTTCCGTTAATCGTTCCGTGACCTCCGCCACACTCGCGGGGGTCGGCCAGGAGCCGGGCTTGGCCAACGATCTCAACCAGTGGTAGGCGCGGGGCAATCCGGACGTAACGACGAAAGGCCATGATCACAGGCTTGAGCACCCGCGTCCGCAATGTCCGTTACGGCGTCAATAAAGGGTGCTGCGGCAGGTGTTCGGGGCCCCCGTTGAACAATTGTGGCGCAGCACACGTTTCTTGAAGGTATGGAGGAGCCCCTGATACCGCTTGTACCCATGTCCCACACCGCTCACATACGCAGCCACCGGAAACCCCGCCGCAGCGCGTCGACGATCGCGATGCGGGCCGGAGTCGCCAGTGGTGTACTCGGCTCGCTGGCCGTGGCCACCGCGGCCGGATCGGCCAACGCCGCCGAGCCGGTGACGCAGACGCTCGAACTGCCCGTGCTGACGGGCGACGTGGCCGCACAGATCGCGCAGTCCGCGAACGCCACGCAGCAGGCCGCCGCGAACTACCAGCTCGAGGCGGAGCGTGACGCGGCCGCCGCGGCGGCCGCGAAGGAGGCCAGGAAGGACCTCGCCGCCGCCAAGAAGGCCGAGGCGAAGAAGAAGGCCGAGGAGGCCCGCAAGGCGGCCGCCGAGGCCGCCGTGTCCCGTTCCTCGGAGCGGACCACCCTCGCCACCTCGACGACCGTCTCCGCTCCGGCCAGCGGCAGCGTCGCGACGGTCATCTCCTTCCTCAAGGCCCAGGTGGGCGACGCGTACGTCATGGGCGCCACCGGCCCCAACGCCTGGGACTGTTCGAGCCTGGTGCAGGCCGCGTTCCGTCAGGTCGGCGTGGACCTCCCGCGGGTCTCGCAGGACCAGTCGATGGCCGGCACGGACGTGTCGCTGTCCAATCTCCAGGTCGGCGACATCCTGTACTGGGGCGGGAAGGGTTCCGCGTACCACGTGGGCGTCTACATCGGGGACGGCCAGTACCTCGACGCGGCCAACCCCTCCAAGGGTGTGGTGATCCAGGACCTCTCCGGCTACCCGGCGTCGGGCGCGGTGCGGGTGCTCTGAGACGCACGGATCCGAAACGCACGGATCCACCAAAAGGGCCGCAGCCGCTCGGGGGCTGCGGCCCTTCGGGCTCTCCGGGCGGGAGCACGGGGACGCGCCGCGGCAGGTGGCGGACCGACGGGACCGGGTGTTCGCCCGCCGGGCCGCCGCGGCCTCTCCCGGGAGCACCCCGGCCGGGACCGCCACGGCCGTCGCGCCGGGACCGGCCCGGTCCCGGCCGCCCCTGTCCCCGCTGCCACGCCGCGCTGCCACGCCCCACCGCCGCGCCGCGCGGCCGCGCGCGTCCGGTCAGGCCTTGGGGGCCACCTTGCTGAGTCCGTTGATGATGCGGTCCATCGCGTCGCCGCCGGTGGGGTCGGTGAGGTTGGCGAGCATCTTGAGCGTGAACTTCATCAGCAGCGGGTGCGTCAGGCCGCGCTGGGTCGCGATCTTCATGACCTTCGGGTTGCCGATGAGCTTCACGAAGGCGCGGCCCAGCGTGTAATAGCCGCCGTAGGTGTCCTTGAGGACGCGGGGGTAGCGCTGGAGGGCGAGTTCGCGTCCCGCGGGGGTGGAGCGGGCGTGGGCCTGGACGATGACGTCGGCGGCGAGCTGGCCGGACTCCATCGCGTAGGCGATGCCCTCGCCGTTGAAGGGGTTCACCAGGCCGCCGGCGTCACCGACGAGCAGCAGGCCGCGCGTGTAGTGCGGCTGGCGGTTGAAGGCCATCGGCAGCGCGGCCCCGCGGATGGGGCCGGTCATGTTGTCCGGCGTGTAGCCCCAGTCCTGCGGCATGGAGGCGCACCAGGCCTTCAGGACCTCGCGCCAGTCCAGCTCCTTGAAGGAGTCGGAGGTGTTGAGGACGCCCAGGCCCACGTTGGAGGTGCCGTCGCCCATGCCGAAGATCCAGCCGTAGCCCGGCAGCAGGCGGTCCTCGCCCGGCCCGCGCCGGTCCCAGAGTTCGAGCCAGGACTCGAGGTAGTCGTCCTCGTGGCGGGGGCTGGTGAAGTAGGTGCGCACCGCGACGCCCATGGGGCGGTCCTCGCGGCGGTGCAGGCCCATCGCCAGGGAGAGCCGGGTGGAGTTGCCGTCGGCGGCGACGACGAGCGGGGCACGGAAGGTGACCTCGCGCTTCTCCTCGCCGAGCTTGGCGTGCACGCCGGTGATCCGGCCGGTGCGGTCGTCGACGACGGGCGCACCGACGTTGCAGCGCTCGTAGAGCCGGGCGCCCGCCTTCTGGGCCTGGCGGGCGAGCTGCTCGTCGAAGTCGTCGCGCTTGCGGACGAGGCCGTAGTCCGGGAAGGAGGCGAGATCCGGCCAGTCCAGCTGGAGGCGGACGCCGCCGCCGATGATGCGCAGTCCCTTGTTGCGCAGCCAGCCGGCCTCCTCGGAGATGTCGATCCCCATGGCGACGAGCTGCTTGACGGCGCGCGGGGTGAGGCCGTCGCCGCAGACCTTCTCGCGCGGGAACTCGGTCTTCTCCAGCAGGAGTACGTCGAGGCCGGCCTTGGCGAGGTGGTACGCGGTCGTGGAGCCGGCCGGCCCCGCGCCGACCACGATCACATCGGCGGTGTTTTCGGAGAGGGGCTCGGTCACGGCGGGTTCTCCCCAAGGTTCGGAATTGCGTGCCGACCGGCACTGGACATGGGCAGTCTATTCAGGAGAATCGATCAACCTGCTGAAGGGCTGCCCCCGTGAACCGAGTTCTCCCCGTAGTACGGCTGCGCGTCCCCACGGACGAGGACGCGGTGGCGTGGCACCGGGTCTTCGACCACCCGGAGGTCATGGAGTTCCACGGCGGCCGTTCCGCGGGGCTCTCGGTCTACGAGGAACTCACCGCCCGCCAGCGCCGGCACGACGCCGAGCGCGGGTTCTGCCTGTGGACGATGCTCGACGAGTCCGAGCGGGTCGTCGGTTTCACCGGCGCCCAGCCCTGGGACCGGGAGTGGGGCCCGACCGGTGAGATCGAGATCGGCTGGCGGCTCGGCCGGGAGTACTGGGGCCGGGGGTACGCCACGGCGGCGGCGCGGATGACGTTGGAGCGGGTGCGGGACGCGGGGGTGCCGGGCGTGGTGGCCATGGTCGCCGCGCCCAACTCCCGGTCCATCGCCGTCACCCGGCGGCTCGGCATGCGGCTGGCCGACGTGTTCACCGCCCCCGGGTCACGGCGAGAAGCGCACTGCTACCGACTGGACCTGTAGCGGAGGACTCAACTCCACTCGCGTGACTGTGAGTAGCGGATCGTCACGGAAAGGCACCGGAGGCTTCCGGAGGGACCCCCGGCACGGTTACCCTTCCCGTACCGCAGGGGGTGACATCTGTGCTCATCCGGCCCGAAACACCCGAGGTGCGCGTACCGAGGCTGGTCGGCCTGATGGCCGTGGACGCGCGCGAAGCGGCCGCCGCACAAGGAGTGCTGCTGGCCGCGCCCGACCGGCCCGACTTCCACCGGGCCGTCGTCGACCACGTCGTACGGCAGTACCCGCCGCCCGGTGCCGAGGTGCCGCGCGGGGCGGTCGTCACCGTGTGGTTCGACTTCGCGGAGGACGAGGGCGGCGGCGCGGGCGTCCGCGAACCACGGCTGCCGGCGCCGGGCGGAGGCGGGCTGCGGCGCGAACCGGCCCCGGCACGAGATCCCCTCGAGCCGGTCACGGGGTAGCCGCCAGGACAGCCGGCCGCCCCGTCCGCCCGGCCGGTCGGCCCTCCCGGCCGGTCAGTCCTTCTTGAAGCCCCGGTGCAGGGTGACCACCCCGCCGGTGAGGTTGCGCCAGGCGACCTTCGACCAGCCGGCCTCGCGCAGGTGCTCGGCGAGGGCGGGCTGGTCGGGCCAGGCACGGATGGACTCGGCGAGGTAGACGTACGCGTCGGGGTTCGAGGACACCGCGCGGGCGACCGGGGGCAGGGCGCGCATCAGGTACTCGGTGTAGACCTGGCGGAAGGGTGCCCAGGTCGGGTGCGAGAACTCGCAGATCACGACCCGTCCGCCGGGCCGCGTCACCCGGTGCATCTCCCGCAGGGCCGCGTCGAAGTCCTGCACGTTGCGCAGCCCGAAGGAGATGGTGACGGCGTCGAAGGTGTCGTCCTTGAACGGCAGCCTCGTCGCGTCGCCCGCGGTGAGCGGCAGCCAGGGGTGCTTCTGCTTTCCCACCTGGAGCATGCCGAGGGAGAAGTCGCAGGGGACGACGTAGGCGCCGCTCCGGGCGAAGGGCAGTGAGGAGGTGGCCGTGCCCGCCGCCAGGTCGAGGACCTTCTGCGCGGGGCGGGCGTCGACGGCGCGCGCGACCTCCTTGCGCCACCTGCGGTCCTGACCGAGCGAGAGGACGTCGTTGGTGAGGTCGTACCGTTCCGCCACGCGGTCGAACATCGAGGCGACTTCGTGGGGCTGCTTGTTCAGGGAAGCACGGGTCACCCGCCCATTGTGGCAGCAGGGGGCCGGCCCTCACGGCAGCAGCCTCGGCTTCTTCCGGGCGGCCACGTCCTCGACCCAGCCGCACAGCAGCACGAACACCACGATCAGCAGCCAGCCGACGGCGAACAGGAACCACTGGCTCTCCAGCGGCAGGTACGCCTCGAAGGCCGGCACGTCCCAGAACCGGTCGATCAGCGGAACCGCCAGCACCAGGGCGATCTCGTGCCAGAGGTAGATCGTCACCGCGCGCGCGTTGAAGACGGAGACCAGCCGGTTCAGGCGCCTCAGCCGGGTGAGCCCGGCGAAGTCGATCCGGAAGTACGCCTTCGCCCACATCAGCAGCATCACGAAGCCGGCCGACCAGAAGGCCTGCGCGAGCGGGTTCTCGTCCAGGTCGTAGGTGCCGTGCTCGGCCCGCTGCGCGAAGGCGCACCAGCCGCCGTACGCCATGGCGGCGAGCGAGAGGACGACCACCAGGGCAGGCTTCACGCGCTGGAGCACGCCGTCGCGGTGGGCGAAGCCGAGCATCCAGCAGAAGAGGTACGTCGACAGGTCCCACAGGGCGGTGCCGACGCGGTCGTCCGGGCCGGCCCAGGCGAAGTTCAGGACCAGGACCGGGGCGAGGGACGCGACCAGGACGGGGACCGGGGCGAGACGGAACAGCCGGAGCAGGAGCGGGGAGAGCAGCACGAACCACAGGTAGGTGCGCAGGTACCAGAGGATCTCCCAGGCCTGCTCGCCCCAGGCGTTGCCCGGCGGATCGCCCAGCGGCACGATCCAGTAGACGATCTGCCGGCCCGGCATCCAGCCGTGGACGAGCATCGCCGCGACCACGAAGGCGCCCCAGAACCAGAAGGGCGGCAGGAGTCTGCGGAGACGGCCGCGCACCACCGTGAGCGCCGGGCGTTCCAGGGACTTCGCCATCAGGGTGCCGGCCAGGCCGAACATGACGCCCATGGAGGGGAAGACCAGGCCCGCCCAGGCCCAGCCGAAGGTGTGGTACGCCACGACCCGGATGAGGGCGAGGGCCCGGAGGCTGTCGAAGTAGCGGTCACGGCCGGGTGCCCGCGGCCCCGCCACCGGCGGCGGTCCCACATCCGGCGGCCCCGCCGGCGGCGTCCCCACCGCGGGCAGGGGAGCCGTGTCCGTGACGGAACCGGGGCCGGGGCCGGAATCGAAGCCGGGGCCGGGGCCGGAGGGGGTGTCCGTGACGGCGGCCCGTCGGACCGGGCCGCGGACCGGGCCCTTGCTGTGCGCCCCCACTCAGCTCACCCCGGCCGGGGTCCCGACCTCGCCGGTCCGCTTGAGCTTCTGCCAGCGCAGCCGGCCGCCGGTGAGGGCGGTGATGCAGGAGTGGATGAGGACGAGGTACATCATCTGGCGGTAGGCGAGTTGCTGGAGCGGCATCATCAGCAGGTAGCGGTACTTCTCGCGGTCGAGGCGGAAGGCGTACGCGGCGCAGACGAGCTGTACGCCCAGGACCGCGAGCCAGGCCAGCAGGGACGCCCTGAAGTCGATGAAGATCATCGAGTAGGCGGTGAACACGTCGATCAGCGGGGCGAAGACCGGCGTGACGATCTGGAAGAGGACGACCAGCGGCATGCCGACGCGCCCGAAGCGCCCCGAGGGCCCCTTGTCCGTCAGGGACTTGCGGTGCTTCCAGAGGGCCTGCATGGTGCCGTAGGACCAGCGGTAGCGCTGGGACCACAGCTGCTTGAGGGAGCCGGGGGCCTCGGTCCAGGCGCGGGCGTGCTCCTGGTAGACGACGTTCCAGCCGGCGCGGTGCATGGCGATGGTGATGTCGGTGTCCTCGGCGAGGGTGTCCTCGCTCATGCCGCCGACCTCCAGGACGGCGTCCCTGCGGAAGGCGCCGATCGCGCCGGGGATGGTCGGCATGCAGCGCAGCAGGTCGTACATGCGGCGGTCGAGGTTGAAGCCCATCACGTACTCGATGTGCTGCCAGGCGCCGATGACCGTGTTGCGGTTGCCGACCTTGGCGTTGCCGGCGACCGCGCCGACCTTCGGGTCGGCGAACGGCTGGACCAGGTGACGCACGGTGTCGGGCTCGAAGACGGTGTCACCGTCCATCATCACGACGATGTCGCAACTGGCGTTGCGGACTCCGTTGTTGAGGGCGGCCGGCTTGCCCGCGTTCTCCTGGCGGATGACGCGGACGTTCGTCATGCCCAGGGCCTCGGCCGCCTCGCGGGAGATCTCGGACGTGCCGTCCGTCGATCCGTCGTCCACGATGACGATCTCGATCGGATGGGTGCTCCGCGCCAGCGATTCCAGGGTGTTGGCGATGCACTCCTTCTCGTTGTACGCCGGGACGATCACGCTGACCGGCCGGGTGACGGCGGGTCCCCAGCTGAAGCGGCGCCTGTTGCGCCTGCGGTGGTGGCGGCGGGCGAGGATCAGCATCATCCCGAAGCGGCCCATGACGGCGACACCCACGACGGCCAGTCCGACGGAGAGCGTCGGCACCGTCCACTCGGCCACGGCGACCGCCGCGACGAGCGCCTTGCCCTCGTACAGGGACACGCCGGTGGCCTCACGGTGGGCGGCCTGGAGCCCGCCCCCCGTCCCCCCGGCCGCACCAGCACCAGCACCAGCACCAGCACCAGCACCATTCTCGGCACCGGCACCGGCACCGGCACCGGCACCGGCACCGGCCGCCTGCTGCTGCCCGGAGGCCTCGCGCGCCGCCGCGGCCTCCTCCTGCATCGCGCCGCTGATGGTGGTGAAGGTGTAGCCGGCCGCCTTCATCTTCTTGATGTACGTCGGCAGCGCGGCGATGGTCTGGGAGCGCTCGCCACCCGCGTCGTGGAAGAGGACCGAGGCGCCCTTGCCGTCCTCCGGCGTGGCCCACTCGATGATCTTGGAGACACCCGGCCTCTTCCAGTCGTCGCTGTCGGTGTCGACGAAGACGCTGGTGTAGCCGTCCTCGCCGAGCCGCTGGTAGACGGGCCAGCTGTAGTTGTCGATGGCGTCCGTCTTGGAGGAGTACGGCGCGCGGAACAGCGTGGTGGTGATGCCCGCCGCACCCGCGAGCGCCAGCTGGGTCTGCTGCATCTCGCGGTCGACGCGGGCGTCGCTCTGGTAGGAGAGGTCGACGTGGGTGAAGGTGTGGATGCCCACCTCGTTGCCCTGCTCGACCATGTCCTTCACGATGCCGGGGTAGCGCGAGACCATCGACCCGACCAGGAAGAAGGTGCCGGGCACGTCGTACTTCTCGAGGATCTCCAGGACCTGGGGGGTCCAGGTGGGGTTGGGGCCGTCGTCGAAGGTGAGCGCGATCGTCTTGTCCGGCACCGAGACGGTGACGGCCTGGCCGCCGCGGAAGGTGAGGATCGGACCGCCGTCGAGGATGTCGTCGGGCACCTTGCTCGCGCTGGCCCCGGTGCGGACCCGCTGGTCGCCGCCGACCTCGGCGCGCAGATAGCCGTCGAGCAGCATCACGCTGGTGAGGGCGAGCAGCAGCAGCCCCGCCAGGATGACGCGGGGTTTCTGGAGGGCCGCGGCCTTGCCCGCCGCCCGTCCGATGCGGGAGGGGGCGCGGCGCCGGCCGCGGGAGGGAGTCGTCGTCATGGGGGTGGCTGCGTTCCGGTCAGTTGGCGGAGGCGGAGGCGGACGGGGAGGGGGAGGCGGCGCCGGTGGGCAGGGTGCCGCCCGGCAGGCCGATCCGGTTGCCGAGGCCGCCGTCCGGGCGCATCCCGCCGGGGCCCTGGCCCTCCTGGGCGTTGCCGCCGAACGGCAGCAGCGAGGACGGGGTGAGCGAGGTGCCCCAGCCCATGAAGGCGGCTCCGAGGACGGCCGCGTAGACGAGGCAGCCGACGCCCATGAGGAGGCCGATCCGGCGCAGCAGCCGGGACCGGCGTCCGGAGTTGTCAACGAACACGGGGCCCTCGGCGGCGGAGTCGTTGCCGCGTTTGCGACGGCGACCGCGAGCGGCGGCACGGCTTTCGATGGCAGGCTCGGAATGCATTCCCCGGATATTAGGGAGCCTTTATGTGCTCCGAACTCTGGTCTTCTTGTGAGTGAGCCATGAGGAACGGCCGAACCTGTCTCTTGCCTGAGAGAAAGGGCGAACGCATGCGCCACCCACCCGGGAGGGAGGCGGGCCGATCGCCCGTTTTGGGCGCCAAACAGTCCCGTTTCGACCATATATGTCCATGAAATGGCTGTGCGTTCACCGTCGCGGTACGGGCCGCCCGAATGTGAGACATTTCGAGTTCGGGAACGGTCTTTGTTTCCGTCCTGAGACAGAAATCACGAGAGCGGGTGCATGCGCAATGAGGAGTTTCCTGAGGCAGGCGGCCGGGCTCACCTGCCTGTTTGCCTTGGCCATGGCGGGATGCTCCGCGGGGTCCGGCGGCACGTCGGACGCGGCACCCGCGACACCGCGGCAGAGCACCGGCGCCGGCCCCAGCGCCGGTACCGGTTCCGGCGCCGCGTCCGGCACGTCGTACGCCCCCTACGTCAACGCCGCGGAGGCCTCCGCGAACGACGCCGCGGGCTCCCCCTCGACGTACAACCTGGCCTTCGTCATCTCCGACGGCACTGGCTGCACCCCGGAGTGGAACGGCGCCTACGCGGTCGACGACGCGACCGTGGCCTCGCGCGTCGCCGCGCTCACCGCGACGGGCGCCTCGGTGCGGGTCTCCTTCGGCGGCGCCTCCGGCAAGGAACTGGCGGCGACCTGCGACAGCGTGGCGGAGCTGACCGCGGCCTACGGCGCGGCGCTCGACGCGGCCGGTTCCACCCGGGCCGACTTCGACATCGAGGGCGAGGAACTGACCGACGCCGACTCGGTCGCCCTGCGCTCCCGGGCGATGGCCGCGCTCCAGGAGGAACGCCCGGACCTGGAGGTCTCGTTCACCCTCCCGGTGATGCCGTCGGGGCTGGACTCCGACAGCCTCGCGCTGCTGACCTCGGCGAACAAGTACGACGTCCAGGTGTCCGCCGTCAACCTGATGACGATGAACTACGGGGAGTCGTACGCCGGGGACATGGGCGGGTACGCCATCACCTCGGCCACCGCCGCGCACGCCCAGCTCAAGGAGGTCTTCGGCACGGCGGACGCCGACGCCTGGAAGGGCATGGCGCTCACCTCGATGATCGGCGTCAACGACGTCGCGGGCGAGACGTTCACGCTCGCGGACGCCGCGCAGGTGCGGGCGTTCGCCGAGGAGAAGGGCATCTCCTGGGTGTCGATGTGGTCGACGTTCCGGGACCGGCAGTGCGAGGAGGGCACCGACGCGGCCGACGCGCTGACCGACTGCAGCGGGGTCGAGCAGAGTTCGGGGGCGTTCGCGGAGGCCTTCTCCGGATGACGTGCCGCCCGGTCGGCCGGACCTGCCGTCGGACTCCCGCCGTACGACAGACCCTAGCGTCGCCGGTGCACGAGCCGTCCCGCGCACACGGTGGCGAGGCACACGCCGTCCGCATCGAAGACGGCGAGGTCGGCGCGGCCGGTCTCGATGATCGCGGTCGGCCGGGCCCGCGACAGCACGACGACGTCGCCCCGCTCGGCGGCGGCCCGGAGTCCGGGTGAGCCGGTGTGTTCCGCGAGGACGGCCACCGCGCCGAGTTTCAGCACCGCATGGATGCGCTCGCGCGGGCTCGGGGCATCCGGCAGGGGGCCCTCGTGGAGGCGTCCGGGGCCGAGCACACCGGGCCAGCGCCGGACGCGCGCGCCGGGGAACCGCTGCTCCAGCTCCGCGAGGGGCCCCACGCCCGCGACCCGGATGCCCTGGACGGCGACGGCGCCGCCCTCGATCGGCTCCGGGTCGTCCCAGACGTGACGGACCTCGTCCGCCGCGTGGATCGTCAGCATGGGCAGGTCAGTTGGAGGCCAGCAGCTTCAGCTCGGGGTGCGCGGTGCCGCCCTCGATCGCGGTGGAGGAGATGTGGGAGACGACCCGCTCGTCGACGGGGTCGTTCGCCGGGTCGTCGTGCACCACGAGGTGCTCGTACGTCGTCGCGCGCTGCGCCGGGACGCGGCCCGCCTTGCGGATCAGGTCGATGATCTCCAGGCGGTTGGAGCGGTGCCTGGCGCCGGCGGAGGAGACGACGTTCTCCTCCAGCATGATGGAGCCGAGGTCGTCCGCGCCGTAGTGCAGCGACAGCTGGCCGACCTCCTTGCCCGTGGTCAGCCAGGAGCCCTGGATGTGGCGGACGTTGTCGAGGAAGAGGCGGGCGATCGCGATCATCCGCAGGTACTCGAAGAGGGTCGCCTGGGTTCGGCCCTTCAGGTGGTTGTTCTCGGGCTGGTAGGTGTACGGGATGAAGGCCCGGAAGCCGCCCGTCCGGTCCTGTACGTCACGGATCATCCGCAGGTGCTCGATGCGCTCGGCGTTGGTCTCGCCGGTGCCCATCAGCATGGTCGACGTGGACTCCACACCGAGGTTGTGCGCGATCTCCATGATCTCCAGCCAGCGCTCGCCGGACTCCTTCAGCGGGGCGATCGCCTTGCGCGGGCGGGCGGGGAGCAGCTCGGCGCCGGCCCCGGCGAAGGAGTCGAGCCCCGCGGCGTGGATGCGCCGGATCGCCTCCTCGACGGACACCTTCGAGATCCGCGCCATGTGCTCGACCTCGCTCGCCCCCAGACTGTGGATGACGAGCTGCGGGAAGTCCTTCTTGATGGCGGAGAAGTGCTTCTCGTAGTACTCCACGCCGTAGTCCGGGTGGTGTCCGCCCTGGAACATGATCTGGGTGCCGCCGAGTTCGACGGTCTCCGCGCACCGGCGCAGGATGTCGTCCAGGTCGCGCGTCCAGCCCTTGGCCGTATCCTTCGGCGCCGCGTAGAAGGCACAGAACTTGCACGCCGTGACGCACACGTTCGTGTAGTTGATGTTCCGCTCGATGATGTACGTCGCGATGTGCTCGATGCCGGCGTACTGACGGCGGCGCACGGCGTCGGCGGCGGCGCCCAGCGCGTGCAGGGGCGCGTCGCGGTAGAGGGCGAGCGCCTCCTCGGGGGTGATCCGCCCACCCTCGGCGGCACGGTCGAGGACGGACTGGAGGTCGGCCTTCTCGGTCACCGGGAGCGTCCCTTTCGTCAAGGGTTGTGGACGGACCCGGCCAGCCTACGCCAGCGCCTCCGACCGGCTCACCTCAGGCCGCGTACGCCCCCATCAGCACGCCGGTGTACGCACCGGCGATCAGGAACGGCCCGAACGGGATCGCCGTCCTGCGCCCGGCCCGGCCCGCGAGCAGGAGCACCCCGCCGTACAGCGCGCCCGACAGGAACCCGGCGAAGGTGCCCAGCATGACGGTGGCCCAGCCGTACCAGCCGAGGGCGGCGCCCGCGGCGAGGGCGAGCTTCACGTCGCCGAAGCCCATGCCGCCGGGGTTGATCAGGTGCAGCACGAGGTAGCCGGCGCCGAGCGCGAGGGACCCCAGCAGGGCCGTCGTCCAGTCACCGGCGTGCTCGGGCAGCAGCGCGGCCACGCCGAGCAGGGCGAGGGCGGCGGCCGCGAGGGGCAGGGTGAGGGGGTCGGGCAGCCGCCTCACCCGCAGGTCGACGGCCGCGAGCAGGACCCCGACGGGCGTCAGCGCCAGCCACACGGCCAGCTCGGGCCGGGCGCCGGTGGCGAGCGCCAGGCCGGCGCAGAGCAGCGCGGTGACGAGGGGGAGGCGGAGGGCGCCGGGGCCGTACGGCGGGTTCGTGGCGGGGCAGCCCGGACAGCGGGCGGGACCGAGCCAGCCGCGCAGGGGGTGGCCGTCGGGGCAGGTACGACGCCGGCCGGGGCCGACGGGGTCACCCGCCCCGCCGTCCCCCTCCTCCAGCTCCACCGAGAACCGGTACGCCGCCCGCGGCAGCACCACTCCCGCCGCCGCGCCCCACAGCGCGGCGAGGGCGATCAGCAGAGCGTCGATCGGTACGACGGCCAAGGAACCCCACCCCCGATTGCCGGTCCGGACGGCACATCCGAGCCCCGCCCGCCTAGGGCGTGTTTCGAAAGTCCCGTCTGCCTGGCGACGTCTGGCACGCACGCTCGCCGCGTTGTCGGGATCGCCCCGATACAACCAGTATCGGGGCGACCCTCCGCCTTGCGATCGCACGCACCAGACGCCGCCGGGCCTGCCCTTCGGGCAGACGACGCCACTTTCGAAACACGCCCTAGGGCTGGAGCAGTTCCACGTGCACGTCGGCCGGGAAGCCCGTGGTCGGGCCGACGCGGCGGGCGAACTCGGTGACGGCCGCCAGTTGTGCGGGGCCGAAGCGGAAGTCGAGCGTGGTGAAGTACCGCTCCAGGACCTGCTCGTCGAAGTCCTCCCAGCGGGCTGCCTGCTCGGCGACCTTGGTGACCTCTTCCAGGGAGAGGTTGCGGGAGGCGAGGAAGGCCTTGTGGACCTCGCGGGTGATGACCGGTTCGCGCTCCAGGTAGTCGCGGCGGGCCGCCCACACCGCGAAGACGAACGGCAGGCCGGTCCACTCCTTCCAGAGCGTCCCGAGGTCGTGCACCTGGAGGCCGTACTTCGGTCCGTCCAGCAGGTTCGCCCGCAGGGCCGCGTCGCCGATGAGGACGGCCGCCTCGGCCTCCTGCATCATCAGGCTGAGGTCGGGCGGGCAGGTGTAGTAGTCGGGCCGGACGCCGTAGCGGTCGGACAGCAGGAGCTGGGCCAGGCGCACGGAGGTGCGGGACGTGGAGCCGAGGGCGACGCGGGCGCCGTCCAGTTCCTCCAGCGGCACCTGCGAGACGATCACGCAGGACATGACCGGACCGTCGCAGCCGACGGCGATGTCGGGGAAGGCCACCAGGTCGTCGGCGTTCCTCAGGAACTCGACGAGGGTGACGGGCCCGATGTCGAGGTCCCCCCGCACCAGCCGCTCGCTGAGCTTCTCCGGGGTGTCCTTGGCCAGCTCGAAGTCGAGGAGGGCGCCGGTTCTCGCGAGCCCCCAGTACAGGGGCAGGCAGTTCAGGAACTGGATGTGGCCGACGCGCGGCCGGGTGCGAGAATTGTCCACATCGCGACGATAGACCCCGTCCGGTAGCCTGCTGAGTCCGCCCCCCGCGACGGCAGACGTCAACCCCTTTTCCGGATCTTCAAACATCCGGGTGACGTGATCTTGACCTCTGTTGCTTTCGGCTGCCCGCATGCTAGGCTCGCCGCAAGTTGCAGTTTGGTTTCCCTTGCAGTACAGAGCCTGCGGAGCATGTAACCGCGGGCTCTCGTCGTTTTCAGACGTATGCAGTTGTGCGGCACTCGCTTTCACGCTTGCAGGGTTCTGGAGCAGGGCAACCCTTTGGGCCCAAGGAGGGCTTATGGCTACCGGAACCGTGAAGTGGTTCAACGCCGAAAAGGGCTTTGGCTTCATCGCCCAGGAGGGCGGCGGCCCCGACGTCTTCGTCCACTACTCCGCGATCAACGCGCAGGGTTTTCGTTCGCTCGAGGAGAACCAGCAGGTCTCCTTCGACGTGACCCAGGGCCCGAAGGGCCCGCAGGCGGAGAACGTCACCCCCGTCTGATCGCACCACACCCTGACGCAAGTCTCTGAGAGCAGTACCCAAGGAGCCCCGCGCCGCAAGGCGACGGGGCTCCTGCCTTTCCGCGACGGCGACCCCGCACGTCCCGCGTGACGGGACGTCCCGCCTGACGACACGTCCCGCCCGACGGCACGTCCCGCCCGACTACACGTCCCGCCCGACTACACGTGCTGCATGACGAGCACGAACGTCGTCCCCGGCAGCAACGCCTCGTACGAGTGCGGCACATCGCCCCGGTACGTCATGTAGTCCCCGGCCCCCAGTTCCACCGTCTCCCCGACCGGCCCCGCCTGCACCCGCCCGGTGCTCACGATCAGGTGCTCGACCGTGCCCGGGATGTGCGGCTCCGAGACCCGGGCCGCGCCCGGTTCGGCGCGGAGGTGGTAGAGGTCCCGCCGGGCGCCCGGCGGGCTGGCGGACAGCAGGGTCGCCGCGTACGGCGCCTGCTCCGAGGCCACCGTGGGCCCCTCACCCGCCCTGACCACCCGCACCGCGGACACCGGGGGCTCCACCAGCGCGCTGAACGGGACGCCCAGGGCGACGCCGAGCGCCCAGATCGTCTCCATGCTGGGGTTCCCGCTCGCCGCCTCCAGCTGGGAGAGCGTGGACTTGGCGATGCCGGCGCGTTTGGCCAGCTCGGAGAGGGAGAGCCCGGCACGGGTGCGCTCGCGGCGCAGGGACGCGGCGATCCGGTCGAGGGGGAGGCGGGCGGGCTGCGGGGGCGCGGCGTCGGACATGTCGTTCGCTCCATCGGTACGGATGTTCGGCTTGACGAACAGCGGCCGGTCTGTTCATTGTAGAAAACATGCGTTCGCCAAACCGAACACCCCACACAACCGCCGTCCAGCGGGCCCTCGTCCGGGACAGCTCACTCGTCTGGCTCGCCAGTGGGGTGGTCGGCGTGTCCTTCGGGGCGATCTCCGTCGCCGGGGGCCTTCCGGTCTGGGTGCCGGTGGCGATGTCCGTGCTGGTGTACGCGGGATCGGCGCAGTTCAGCGCGGTGGGGATACTGCTGGCCGGGGGCGGGCCGGTGGCCGCGGCGGCGACCGGACTGCTGTTGAACACCCGGACGGCCGCGTTCGGGCTGGCCGTCGCCGACCTGCTGGGGCCCGGTCGCACGGCCCGTTTCCTCGGCGCGCACCTCGTCACGGACGAGACCGTCGCCTTCGCGCTCGCCCAGCCGGACCCCGAACGGCGCAGGGCGGCCTTCTGGATCTCGGGGATCGGGCTGTTCGCCGTGTGGAACGCCGGCGTGCTGGCCGGGGCCCTCGCCGGCGGCGCCCTCGGGGACACCGCCGCGTACGGCCTCGACGCCGCCTTCCCCGCCGTCCTGGTGGCCCTGGTCCTGCCCGCCCTGCGCGGGGACGCCCGGCTGCGGCGTTCCGCGGCCCTCGGCGCCGCCCTGGCCCTGGCGCTGACGCCGGCCGTCCCGCCCGGGGTACCGGTCCTGGCGGCACTCGCCGGGCTGTTTCCGTACGGGCGGGAGCCGGAGGCCGTATGAGTGCGTCGGTCGCCGTGATCCTGGTGCTGGCGGTGGGGACGTACGGGTTCCGGCTGATCGGGCCCGCGCTGCACGGGCGGGTCGTACTGCCCGCGCGGGTAAGGGAGTTGCTGTCGGCGGGGGCGGTGGTGCTGCTGGCCGCGCTGCTGGCGACCGGCGCCCTGACCGAGGGCGGCGGCTTCGCGGGGTGGTCGCGCCCGGCCGGGGTGCTGGTGGCCGTGGTCCTGGCGTGGCGGCGGGCGCCGTTCCCGGTGGTGGTGCTGGGTGCGGCGGCGACGGCGGCGGGACTGCGGGCCCTGGGCGTGGGCTGAGCCGCGACAACGGGGGGCCGCGCCTCGCGGACCGGCGGCGGGACCTGACGGAAAACGGGGGATCACATGGACAACGGCGAGGGAACGGAGGGGACTTCCGACGGCTCCGGGGCCGCGACCGCCGTACCGGTCGGCCTCGCGGCCGGGCTCGGGATCGGCACGGCCCTCGGCGTCACGCTCGGGCCGACCGTCTTCCACGACCTCGGCCTCGGCCTCTCCCTCGGCATGGGCCTGGGCACGGCCATCGGCGCCGGTGCCGGTGCGGGCGTCGCGCGCGGGCGCGGGGAGGCCGGGGAGACCCGGGAGGCCGGGGAGCCCAGGGAGCCCAGGGAGCCCGGGGAGCCCAGGGAGCCCGGGGAGCCCGGGGAGCCCGGGGAGTCACCGGAGTAACGGGCTCCTACCGGTCCGGCGCCGCCGGGGCCGGGCCGGGGCCGGTGTCAGAGGTAGCGGCTACGGTCCCGCGCATGACCGAAGCCCCCGATTTCCTCACCGCCACCCGTACCTTCTACGACGCCGTCGCCGAGGACTACTCCGACCGCTTCCGCGACCTGCACGCGAAGCTCCCGTGGGACCGGGCCGTGTTCGCGCTGTACGCCGAACTCGTGGGCCCCGGCGGGAAGGTGGCCGATCTCGGCTGCGGACCGGGGCGGGTGACCGGGCACCTCGCGTCGCTCGGGCTCTCCCTGTCCGGGCTGGACCTGTCGGAGTCGATGCTGGCGGTGGCGCGGCGGGAGAATCCGGGGATCCGGTTCGAACGGGGCTCGATGCTGGAGCTGACGCACGAGGACGGCTCGCTGGACGGGGTCGTCTCCTGGTACTCGTCGATCCACACACCCGTGGAAGAACTGCCCCGTCTCTTCGCCGAGTTCCGGCGCGTCCTCAGGCCCGGCGGCCACGCCCTCCTCGCCTTCCAGGTCGGCGACGAGCCCAAGTACCACGACCGGCCGTGGGGCCACCCGGTGTCCCTGCACTTCCAGCGTCGCAGGCCGGAGGCGATGGCCGAACTGCTCACCGAAGCAGGCTTCTCCGTACGTTCCCGGACGGTCCGCGCACCGGAGCCCGACCTCGACGAGAAGGTGCCGCAGGCCTACCTGGTCGCCCGCGCCCAGGCGTGACCGGACGGGTCGGTGACGCGGCCGCCCCGGGGCTCGGCCGGGCGAGCGGGAAACCCGCGGTGAACCGGTTGGGCGATCTGCTCGTTCCTACGGGTCGGCGGCCGCTGGCCGACGGACGGAAACCGGTCCGACAGCCGCCGCTGCGAAAGGACGAACGTGCGCACATTGACCCGTGCAGTCACCGGAACGCTCGCGGTGGGGCTCCTCGCCCTGTCGGCGACGACCGCGACGGCCGCGACCCCCACCGGCTGGGACGCGAAGTACCGCACCATCAAGCAGACCGAAACCGGTCTGTGCATGGGGGAGAGCGGCAGGCAGGTGGCTCTCTACCCCTGCAACACCGCGAGCAACCCGATCACCTGGCAGATTCGGGTGAACGAGGAAAACGGGTACATGATCAGGAACACCACCAGCACGCGCTGCCTGGACAACAACGGTGCAGGGGCCATCTACCTGTCCGACTGCGACACGTCCGACCTCGGCCAGCGCTGGCACATCGTGGACTGCGGCAGCACCTTCGTCAGCAGGCTCGCGAGCGAGATGGGCAACGACCCCCTCCGGTCTCTGCGCATCAGCGACTTCAGCTGCGACGGCCCGTGGTGACCCGCGGTTAGCGGACGGTCCCCTTCCGGGCGGTGAGCGGGATCTTTGCCCACACCGTCTTGCCCACCGCCCGCTCGTCGACCCCCCACGCCGTCGCCGGTACGGCGACCAGCACCAGGCCCCGGCCGCCCTCCGCGTCCGGGGCCGTGACGATCCGCGGCCGCCGGCTGTTCGAGCGCCGGCCCGCGCCAGTCGTCAGCCACGTGATCGAGGAGGTGGTGTTGGACCGGCCGATCGGCGGACGGAAGGTCCACCAGGCGCAATTGCAGCGGCTGCCGGCAGTAAGCGTCATGCGGAGCGTAGAGATCCAGGTAATGCCGACCAGGATGGAGGAACACCCCAACCTGGGCGGTGCGTTCAACCTTCTGCCCCCGAAGAAGCACACACAGGTGGCGTACACGGAAGCACAGGGCTGTCCCACCGCCGTCCACATCCGTGACTCCAAGAATCCCGCCGGCCCCGCCCTGGACCTCTCCCCCGCCGCCCGGGCCCACTTCCTCCCCTACGGCAGCGGGTCCTCGTCCAGCACCGGCGGAGCGGCCAGCGCGGCCTCGTAGGCGTCGCGGGGGAACTCGTACGGTCCCATGGCCAGTTCCCCCCACTGCTCGCGGTACGGCTGGCGGAAGGACGACCAGGTCACCGTCGCAGGAGTGACGGTGACCTTGGCCATGAGGGGCCAGCAGCCCCAGATGCCGCAGGAGCAGCCGAGGAGCGGCACGGTGTCCCCCGCCGTGCGGAAGTGGTCCTCGAACTCCGTCACGCCCAGGCCGTCGTGCTGGGTACGGACCTGCTCGGCGGTCTCCCTCTCGTCCTCGGCCTCGTCGTCGAACTCCCCCGCCAGTTCGGCCCGCCACAGCGGGTACGTCACCTCCCCGACGAGCGCACGCAGGTCCGTCCCGTCGACCCTGATGCCCCACACCAGGTGGTCCGGGTGGGCCGGGCTCTCGGCCGGCGGGTAGCGGAAGAACTCGATGGCGTTCACGCCGGCATCCTCCCCGGCCGTGGCGCCGCGCCGCGAGCCCTTTACTGCCGGTACAGCCCCTCCACCTCGTCGGCGAAGTCGCGCAGGACCGCGGCGCGGCGCAGTTTCATGGAGGGGGTGAGGTGGCCCTCGGCCTCGGTGAAGTCGCGGGGCAGGACGGCGAAGCGGCGGATCGACTCGGGGCGGGAGACCAGCTTGTTGGCCTCGTCGACGGCGCGCTGGAGGACGCCGAGCAGTTCCTCGTCGTCCGTGAGGAGTTCGGCCGGGACCGGGTGCTTGCCGTTCATCTGGCGCCAGTGGGTCAGGCCGGCGGGGTCGAGAGTGAGCAGGGCGGAGACGTAGGGGCGGCCGTCGCCGAGGACCAGGGCCTGGGAGATCAGGGGGTGCGAGCGCAGCCAGTTCTCCAGCGGGGCGGGGGCGACGCTCTTGCCGCCGGAGGTGATGATCAGCTCCTTCTTGCGGCCGGTGATCGTGAGGTAGCCCTCGTCGTCGAGTTCGCCGATGTCGCCGGTGGCCAGCCAGCCGTCGGGGGCGGCGGGGACGACTCCGCCGGCCGCCGGGTCCCAGTAGCCGCGCAGGACGTGGTCGCCGGCGACGAGTATCTCGCCGTCGGCCGCTATCCGGATCTTCGTGCCGGGCAGCGGCCGGCCGACGGTGCCCAGGCGCGGCTTCATCGGCGGGGTGACCGTGGAGGCGCCGGTCGTCTCGGTGAGGCCGTAGCCCTCGTAGATCTCGATGCCCGCGCCGGCGTAGAAGGCGGCGAGGCGGCGGCCCAGCGGGGAGCCGCCGCAGATGGCGTGCCGGACCCGGCCGCCCATCGCGTTGCGGATGCGGCGGTAGACCAGCGGGTCGTAGAGGGCGCGGGCCGCGCGCAGGGCCGCGCCGGGCCCGCTTCCGCCCGCGTTGCGGGTCTCGACGGCCTCGCCGTAGCGGACGGCGGTGTTCACGGCGCGGTCGAAGGTGGCCACCCGGCCGCCCGCCTCCGCCTTCGCGCGGGCCGTGTTGAAGATCTTCTCCAGCATGTACGGGATGGCGAGCAGGCAGGTGGGCCTGAACGCGGCCAGGTCCGGCAGGAGTTCGTCGGACCTGAGGCTCGGGGCGTGGCCGAGGCGGACGCGGGCGCGGATGCAGGCGATGGCGACCATCCGGCCGAAGACGTGCGACAGGGGGAGGAAGAGGAGCACGGACAGGTCGTCGTCGGTGGAGGGCCTGAAGACCGGGGAGAGCAGCTCGATCGCGTTGTCGACCTCGGCGAAGAAGTTGCCGTGGGTGAGCGCGCAGCCCTTGGGGCGGCCGGTGGTGCCCGAGGTGTAGACGAGGGTGGCGAGGGTGTCGGGGACCAGCATGCCCCGGCGGACGTCGACCTCGGCCTCCGGGACGTGCTGCTCGCCCAGTTCGGCGAGGCGGTCCACGTGACCCTTCTCGATCACCCAGATGTGGTGCAGGTCGGGCAGCCGGTCGCGTTCGGGGCCGAGGGCCGCCGCCTGCCCGACGGTCTCGGTGACGAGGGCGACCGCGCCGGAGTCCTGGAGGATCCACCGGGTCTGGAAGACGGAGGAGGTCGGGTAGACGGGGACGGTGACCAGTCCGGCCGCCCAGGCGGCGAAGTCGAGCAGCGTCCACTCGTACGTCGTCCGGGCCATGATGGCGATCCGGTCGCCCGGCACCAGCCCCTCCCCGACCAACCCCTTGGCCACGGCCAGGACTTCGGCGGCGAACTGCCGTGCCGTCACGTCCGACCACCGGCCCTCGGCGTCCCTGCGGCTGAGGACCACCGCGTCGGGCGCCGCCCCCGCGTTGTCGAACGGCAGCTCGGCGAGCGAGCCGTGCGTCACGGGGCGCGCGAACGCCGGCATCGCCGCCTCCCGCACGACACCGTCCAGCCTGCGGGTCTCGGGTTCCACGAGGGCGGGGGGAGCGTCGTAACCGGCGAAGGCCGGGGTGGACGACGGATACGGGGTGGACACGGGCGGCTCCCTGGGCGTGCAGCGACGAACTGCTTGCTGCATGAGGTACGTGCCTCGTGCGTCGAGGCGTTCAACCGGGACGGACCCGCAGAAAGAGGTTGCTCCCGGGTCAGGAAGGGGATCGTACGGGGCTGACGTGTGGGGATCGTGCGGGTTCGGGGGTGTTCGTGGGCCGGGGCTGTGCAACCTCCAGGGTGGGTGAGCGGCCCTCGGGTTCGGTGGTGACGGGCGTGGGCGCGGGTTGCCGACGGGGTCGCCGACAGGGTTGCCGACCCTTTTACCGGCGGTAACCTTACTTCAGAGTAAGGATGTGGACATGGGTGGTCGAGGGGGCAGGAAAGATGGATGTGACCGACCGGAACGCGCGTCCCGCCGACGGGAGGCGGACACCGTGACCGCCCCGGCGCTCTCCGCTCCCCCGGCCCTCGGCCCGCTCCTGGCCCGCGGCGCGCTCCTGTCGCCCTTCAAGCGGCCCCGCCCCGGCGCCGCCTTCTCCGGCGACGGGCTCACCCTGCCCCGCCTGCGCGTCGACCTGGCCCGGCTGGCCGCCTACGAGCGGGTGTGCGGCTTCCCGACCGGCGACGACGCCCTGCCGATCACCTACCCGCACGTCCTGGGCTTCCCCCTGGCCATGCGGATCATGAGCGGCCGCGCCTTCCCCCTCCCGCTGCTCGGCCTGGTCCACACGTCGATCACCCTCACCCGGCACCGGCCCCTCCCGGCCACGGGGACGTACGAACTCCTCGTCCACGTCGACCGGTTGACCCCGCACCGACGCGGCACGGAGGCGGTCGTCGTCACCGGGCTGCGGCAGGACGGGGAGACGGTGTGGGAGTCGGAGAGCGCCTACCTCGCCCGGCACCGGACGCCGGGTCAGGAGGCCGGGCAGGCCCCGGCGAGCACGGAGGGCCCGCTGCCCGTGGTGGACGAGTGGCGACTCGGCGCCGACGTCGGACGGCGGTACGGGACCGTCTCAGGTGACCGCAACCCCATCCACCTCTCCCCGCTCACCGCCCGTCTCCTCGGCTTCCCCCGCGCCATCGCCCACGGCATGTGGACCGCGGCCCGCTGCCTCGCCGCCCACGGCACCCCGGCCGCCGCGCATGTCCGCGTCGACTTCCGCGCACCCGTCCTGCTGCCCGGCGCGGTGGCCCTCGCGGCGGACGGGCGGCGGTTCGAGCTGCGCGGGGCGGGCGAGGAGGGGCGCACGCACCTGCGGGGGCGGGTGGAGCCGGTGGCACCGGCCGGCTGAGCGTCCGGCGTTCAGGACTCCGGCGGGGACCAGGGGCGGCCGGTCATCAGGTTGCCCAGGCCCGCCCAGGCGAAGTTCATCAAGGTGGCCGCCGCCTGGCGCGGGCTGACCGACTCGGTCGTGTTGGCCCAGGTGGCCAGGGACTCGGCGGCGCCCACCAGGGCCTCGGCCAGACCCGCCACCTCCCGTTCGGGGAGGTCCGGGTCGCGGTGCGCCTCGCGGGCGGCGACCGCGATCAGCCGGGTCACGAACGCCACGATCTCCGCGCGCATCGCCGTGACCTCGGCGGCGAACGTCTCGCCGTGGGTGCGGGCCTGGATGTGCAGGACGGACCAGGCGTGCGGATGGCGGCCGGTGTGCGCGAAGAACGCCAGCAGGCCGTCCCAGAGCTGGCGGTCGGCCGTCAGCTCCGTGTCCACCCCCGCGCGCACCGCCTCGACGAGCGCCTTGGCCTCGCGCCGGATGCACGCGGTGAACAGGTCTTCCTTGGAGTTCAGGTACAGATAGACCAACGGCTTGGACACACCCGCCAGTTCGGCGATCTCGTCCATCGAGGCGACCATGTACCCGCGTCGCCCGAAGGTCTCCACGGCGGCGTCCAGCATCTGCTGCTCACGGACCGCACGCGGCATCCGCTTGGTCTTCACGGCACCCATGGGGAAAAGATTAGTGCCGCGGCAGGCAATGTTCGCCCGTGAAGGAGCGGCGTCCGGTGCGTGCTCCCGGTGTGCCGGCCGGAAGTCCTCGTACTGGACGTACTCGGGCTTTCGGCCGGTGCGGCGAGAGGGCGTGCCGGGCGTCGCGACGGGGCGAACGTTGCCTGCCGCGGCACTGGTTGGGGCCGGCGGACTTGGCCGAGGAGAGCGGCGGTCAGCGCTTGACGCCGGCCTTGAAGGTACGGCGCGCCCACAGGTGGCCGACCAGGGCGAGCGCCACGCACCAGGCGAGTGCGACGGCCCCGCCGGAACCGATCGGGGTGCCGAGCCACAGGCCGCGCAGGGTCTCGATGACCGGCGTGAACGGCTGGTACTCGGCGAACCAGCGCAGGCCGGCCGGCATGGAATCGGTCGGCACGACGGCGCTGCCCACGAACGGCAGGAAGGTGAGCGGCATCGGGATGTTGCTGGCGCTCTCCGGGTTCCTGGCGACCAGGCCGATGGCGGCGGAGAGCCAGGTGAGCCCGAACGTGAGCAGCGTGAGCAGGCCGAGTGCGGCGGCCCACTCCACGGGGGTCGCGTCGGGGCGGAAGCCCATCAGCAGGGCGGCTCCGACGACGAGCGCGACGCTGGTCATCGTCTGGATCACGCCCGCGACGACATGGCCGGTCAGGAACGCGCTCCGGGAGACCGGCATCGTGCGGAAGCGGTTGACGATGCCCTCGGTCTTGTCGACGCACACGCTGATCGCGGTGGTCAGGGCGCCGGAGGTGGCGGCCATGAGGATGATGCCGGGCGCGACGTAGTCGATGTAGTCGCCGCCGCCGGTGGGCAGGCCGCTGATGCCGGCGCCCAGGGCGTTGCCGAAGACGTAGGTGAACAGCAGCAGCATCATCAGGGGCATGATGACGACGGTGAGCGTCAGGGACGGGTAGCGCAGGGCCTTCCTGAGGTTGCGCCGCAGCATCGTCCTGGAGTCCCGGGCGGCGTAGGACACGGCGGCCATCAGACGTTCTCCCTCGGTGATACGGCGGTGTCGGCGGGGCGGGCGGTGTCGGCGGGGCGGGCCCGACCGGTGAGGGTCAGGAAGACGTCGTCGAGGTCGGGGGTGTGCACGGTGAGCGACTCGGCCCGGACCGCGGTGGCCTCCAGGGTGTCGAGGACGGCCCGCAGGTCGGGGACGGAGCCGTCGCTGGGGATCTGGAGGGTGAGGGAGTCCTCGTCGCGGGTGCCGACGCCGAAGACGCCCGCGGCGGTGTCCAGGCCCTGGACGTCGGCGAAGCGGACCCGGACGTGCCCGCCGGGGATGCGCCGCTTCAGCTCGTCGGGGGTGCCCTCGGCGATCAGGCGGCCGTGGTCCAGCACGGCGATCCGGTCGGCGAGCCGGTCGGCCTCCTCGAGGTACTGGGTGGTCAGGAAGACGGTCACGCCGTCGTCGGCGACGAGGCCGCGGATGATCTCCCACATGGTGCGCCGGCTGCGCGGGTCGAGTCCCGTGGTGGGCTCGTCGAGGAAGATGACTCGCGGCTTGCCGACCAGGGTCATCGCCAGGTCCAGTTTGCGCCGCATGCCGCCGGAGAAGGTGGCGGCCGTCCTGTCCGCCACCTCGGACAGGTCGAAGCGGTGCAGCAGGTCGGCGGCCCGCCGCCTGCCCTCGCTCCGGTCGAGGTGGTGCAGGTCGGCCATGAGGAGCAGGTTCTCCTCGGCGGTCAGCAGGTTGTCGACCGCGGAGAACTGGCCGGTGACGCCGATCACGGTGCGCACCGCGTCGGCGTCCCGGGTCAGGTGGCGGCCCGCGACGCGGGCCTCGCCCGCGTCGGGGTCGATGAGCGTGGAGAGGATCTCCACCGTGGTGGTCTTGCCGGCGCCGTTGGGCCCGAGCAGCGCGAAGACGGTGCCTTCGGCGATGCTCAGATCGATGCCGTCGAGCACGAGCTTCTCGCCGTAGGACTTGCGCAGTCCGGTGGCGGTGATCGCCGGCGCCGTCCCGTTCACGGCGGTCGGCGCGGACGTCTGCGTGGAGGTCATGACGCTTGCCCTTCCGGGGTGGGGAGTCGGGGTACGCGGGGTCAGGCGCGGCGGACGAGGATGTCGCCGGCGCCGGTGCGGGCGTGCACCTCGACGGTCTCGTCGGAGTCCGCGGGACCGTCGGCGGAGCCGAGCGCGTTGCGCACGGTGCCGAACTTGGTGGTCACGTCGAGCCAGGCGGCGGTGCCCTGGTGGATGCCGACCTCGACGTCACCGACGGAGGTGCGCAGGTCGATACGGCCGCGGGTCACGTCGCCGACGCGGATGCGGCCGTTGGAGGAGACCGCCTCGACGCCGGCGTGGGCGACGCCGATCTCGATGCGGCCGTTGGCGCACTTGGCGTCGACGGTGCCGTGCGCGACGGCGACGGAGATGTCGCCGTTGGCCGCGCCGGCCCTCAGGGAGCCGGTCACCTCGCCGATCCCGGTCGCGCCGTTGCCGTTCTTGACGGTCGCCGCGCCGGCGACCGTGCCGACCTCGATGCGGCCCGCGCCGACGACCTCGACGTCCCCGCTCGCGCGGGTCAGGCGGATGTCGCCGAGGTCGGTCCTCAGGCCGGCGGCGACCACGTCGTCGGCCTGGAGGTCGCCGAGCGAGGTCTTGAGCGTGACGTCTCCGAGGCGGCCTTCGCAGAAGAAGCCGCCCATGGCCGTGGTGCCCCGGACATCCGATCCGGCGGGCAGTTCGATGCTCACCTCCACGGCGCCCGGCTTGCCGAACAGGGACCGCTTCTTGGGGGTTCTGACCGTGAGGCGGCCGCCGGAGCAGGTGACCTGGGTCTGCTGCACGGCGCGTACGTCGTTGTCGTCGGAGCCGTTGCGCGGCAGCACCTCCACGACCGTGTCGGTGCGCTTGCCCGCGGTGATGCGGGCGGTGCCGACCTCCAGCTCGAGGACGACGGAGATCGGTTCGGGGGTCTCGAAAGCAGGCATGGCTGTCCCGTCCTCTTGGCTCGGTTGGGTGTTCCCGCTGGTGAGGCGGGTGATGAGTGACGTCGGCGGTTCGATCGGCGATCCGCCGGTGAAGGGGGTGGCGCGGAGTGGCCGGCGCGGGCCGGCCGGCTCTAGCGGACCCAGCCGGTGAAGGCCCGGCCGCCCGCGTCCTTGCCGCGGCCCGGCAGGCCCGCGCGCTCGCCGCCGTCCAGCGCGGTGGACACGGCACGCACCAGCCAGGCGTTGACCGACAGGCCCTCCGCCGCCGCGGCGTCCTCGGCGCGGGCCTTGAGGTGGGCGGGGAGACGGAAGTTGATCCGCGCCATGGCGCCGTCGTCGGCGTCCGCGGGCGGCGGTGCGGGCGCGGCGGGGGCCGCGAGCGGCTCCCGCACCTCCCGGAACGGCTCGGCGGCGGGCGGTGCCGTCACCACGAACTCCGGGTCGAGTCCGCGCAGTCGCACGTCGACCGAGCCCGGCGCCAGCTCCCGCGTGACCTCGCCCATGGCGGCGGACAGCGCGTTGAGGAGGGTCAGGCGGGCGGCGGACTCCAGGGGGGCGGTGAGCCGCTCGGCGAGGGCGCGGGCGTCGTCGCCGCCGGCGTTCGCTGCGACGGCGAGCTCGTGCCGGAGGTTGTCGACGTAGGGGGTGAGGTCCATGACGCCATCATGGCACATGAATGGCGCCACTGGCGAGCCAAATAGACACCTCTTTGGCGCGAGCGGCTCCGAGCTGCCATTTCTCTCGGAAACAGGCGCGCACGGATGCCACCGTCGCACGCTCGAAGGCCGGTGACGGTCCACCATGGCGCCACACTGGCACCACTCGTGCCGCACATCTGGCGCCACCGCGGGCGCGCGGCACGGCCGCAGAGGTGCGTGACATACACGGGCGCGGCACGGCCGCAGAAGTGCGTGACACGCACGGGCACATGCGAACGGGCCGCGGTCCCGGCCTCAGCCGTTCACCGCAGCCCGCACAGTCCCGCCCGCCGGGGACGGACGCCTACGAAGGCTGGCCCTGGGCGCGGGTGGAGTCGACCGCCTCGTCCTCCTGGGAGCGGCTGGACTCCAGGCCCGCCTTCATGCGGTCCACCCGGCGCACCACCGTCTCCGAGGCGCGGTCGCGCTCCTTGCGCAGCAGGACGAAGCTGATCGGCGCGGACAGCACCAGCGCGAGCAGCACGATCCACATGCCGTTGGAGTCGCCCAGGCCACGCGGGAAGACGCCGAGGTAGACGAGTCCCCAGACGGCCGCGAAGCAGCCTGCGAAGACACCGAGGCGCATCAGCGTGTAGCGGAGCATCTCAACCCACTCTTCCGTCTCTGGGCCCCCGCTGGGGGAGGTGAAAAGGTCCCTAAGGTCCCCATCCGGCACCGTCCAGTGAAGCACGCCCGGCTTCCGGTCCCGCAGCGGGGGCGGGCCGGGGCCGTCAGCCCAGCGGGAGCAGCATCGTGACGTCGTCCCGGTCGTCGCCCGGCGCCACCCTGATCGCGCCCGGCACGCGGCCGACCTCCTTGTAGCCGCAGGACGCGTAGAAGCGTTCCAGGCCGAGGCCGCCCCGGCAGGTGAGCCGTATCGCGTCCACGCCCTCGAAGGTGCGGGCCGCGTCTGCGGCGGCGGCGAGCAGCTCGCGGCCGTACCCCTTGCCCTGGTGGCGCGGGTGCACCATCACCGTGTACAGCCACAGCCAGTGGGTCATCAGGCGGTGCGTGTTGAGGGTGAGGAACGCGGTCGCCGCCACGTCGCCCTCCTCGTCCCGCCCGACGAGGAGGCGGGTGCGGCCCTCGGCCATCTGCACGAGGTGGCGGACCAGTTCCGGGCGGACGAGCTCACGCGTCACGGGCGGCACGAAACCCACGGCCCCGCCCGCGTTGGAGACGTCCGTCCAGAGGTCCAGGAGACCGTCGCGCAGGTCGGGGGTGATGGCGGGATCGAGGGTGAAGGTAAGGGACACGGATCGATGGTAATCCTTACCCTCGGGAGGGGGTGCGTGCGGGTTCGCGTGCACGGGCCCGGCGGGGGGGGCGGGACATGGCGGGGGCGGGCCCGGTGGGGGCGGCACACGGCGGGTACGGGCCCGGTGGGGGGGCGGGACACGGCGGGGGCGGGCCCGGTGGGGGGTGCGGGCCAGGAGGGGGCCGGTCGCGCGGTTCCCCGCGCCCCACCGGGACCGCTCGCCGCCGTTCACGGGCAGGGCCGGCCCGCGGGGTTCGCGGGCCGGTGTCGCTCCGTCAGACGCGCATCGGCTGGGGGGAGTCCCTGCGGGACGGGTCCGGGGCGTCGTACTCGCGGATGATCTCGTAGCGGGTGTTGCGTTCCACCGGGCGGAAGCCCGCGTCGCGGATGAGGTCCAGGAGGTCTTCGCGGGTCAGCTTGCTGGGGGTGCCGTAGTTGTCGGCGTCGTGGGTGATCTTGTACTCGACGACCGAGCCGTCCATGTCGTCCGCGCCGTGCTGGAGGGCCAGCTGGGCGGTCTGGACGCCGTGCATGACCCAGAAGACCTTGACGTGCGGGACGTTGTCGAAGAGGAGGCGGGAGACCGCGAAGGTCTTGAGGGCCTCCGCGCCCGTCGCCATCTGGGTGCGGGCCTGAAGGCGGTTGCGGATCTTGCCGTCCTTCATGTCCACGAAGTCGTGCTGGTAGCGGAGCGGGATGAAGACCTGGAAGCCGCCGGTCTCGTCCTGGAGTTCGCGCAGCCGCAGGACGTGGTCCACGCGGTGGCGGGGCTCCTCGATGTGGCCGTACAGCATGGTGCTCGGGGTCTTCAGACCCTTCTCGTGCGCCAGCCGGTGGATCCGCGACCAGTCCTCCCAGTGGGTGCGGTGGTCCACGATGTGCTGACGGACCTCCCAGTCGAAGATCTCCGCGCCGCCGCCGGTGAGTGACTCCAGGCCGGCGTCGATCAGTTCGTCGAGGATCTCGGACGCCGACAGACCGCTGATCGTCTCGAAGTGGTGGATCTCCGTGGCCGTGAAGGCCTTCAGGGACACGTCCGGCAGGGCGGCCTTCAGCTCGCGCAGGGAGCGCGGGTAGTACCGCCACGGCAGGTTCGGGTGCAGGCCGTTGACGATGTGCAGCTCGGTGAGGTTCTCCGACTCCATCGCCTTCGCGAGCTTGACGGCCTCCTCGATGCGCATCGTGTACGCGTCCTTCTCCCCCGGCTTGCGCTGGAAGGAGCAGTACGCGCAGGAGGCCGTGCACACGTTCGTCATATTGAGGTGCCGGTTGACGTTGAAGTGGACGACGTCGCCGTTCTTCCGCGTCCGCACCTCGTGCGCGAGTCCGCCCAGCCAGGCCAGGTCGTCCGACTCGTACAGCGCGATGCCGTCCTCGCGGGTCAGCCGCTCACCGGCCCTGACCTTCTGCTCCAGCTCGCGCTTGAGCCCGACGTCCATGCCCCTACCTCTTCCGTTCGCCCTGAGACAGACTTCGTCAACCGTACGCCCCGACACCGTCGGACCCGACCGTCGGACCCGGCCGTCGGACCCGACCGTCAGACCTCTTCCGGAAGCTCCCCCACCCGGTTCTCCCACTTGGTGGACAGCACGATGGTCGTACGGGTCCGGGAGACGCCCTTCGTCCCCGACAGCCGGCGGATGATCCGCTCCAGCCCGTCGACGTCGTTCGCCCGCACCTTGAGCATGAACGAGTCGTCGCCGGCGATGAACCAGCAGTCCTCGATCTCGCCGAGGTCCTTCATCCGCGCGGCCACGTCCTCGTGGTCGGCGGCGTCGGAGAGGGAGATGCCGATGAGGGCGGTGACGCCCAGGCCGAGCGAGGCGGCGTTCACCGTGGCCCGGTAGCCCGTGATGACGCCGGCCGCCTCCAGCCGGTTGATGCGGTCGGTGACGCTGGGTCCCGACAGGCCGACGAGACGCCCCAGCTCCGCGTAGGAGGCCCGGCCGTTCTCCCTCAGGGCCTGGATGAGCTGCCTGTCCACCGCGTCCATGCGATCGAGCCTTCCGATGAAGAGGTCTGAGAGGTCTGAGAGTTACTGGAGTCGTGAGAGGTGGTGCCGGTGGCGCTGCTCTCCGGCGCGGCCTCAGGCGGGGCGGGCGCCGCCGCCGAGTTCGCCCTTCCAGCGGCGGTAGAGACCGTGCCCCACGCCCGCCGCGTCGAGGACCCGGCCGGCGACGAAGTCGACCAGGTCCTGGATGTGCGTGGCGCCCGCGTAGAAGGCCGGGGAGGCGGGCACGACGCTCGCGCCCGCGTCGTCCAGGGCGACGAGGTGCCGCAGCGTCTGCCCGTTCAGCGGGGTCTCCCGGACGGCGACGACGAGCGTGCGGCGCTCCTTGAGCGTGACACTGGCGACCCGCTGGAGGAGGTCCTTGGACAGCCCCAGCGCGACGCCGGCGACACAGGCCGTCGAGGCGGGCACGATCAGCATCCCCTTCGCCGGGTACGACCCCGACGACGGCCCCGCCGCCAGGTCACCGGCGGCCCAGTACCGCACGGCGTCCCCTTCGACGTCGACGTCGAAGGCGTCCGGCTTGCCGTCGGCGCCCCGCGCGAGCCATTCCCGCAGGTCGTCCCGCCAGTGCGCGTCCCGGAAGGAGATCCCCGTCTCGTCGAGCAGCGTGAGCCGCGAGGCCCGGCTGACGACCAGGTCGACGCTCTCGCCCCCGGCGAGCAGCGCGCGCAGCACGGCGGCGGCATACGGCGTACCGGACGCCCCGGACACCCCCACGATCCAAGGCACGCGCTGCGTTTCTCCTGCGTTCACACCTTGAGCGTACCGGCGAACGGTCAGGAGCTGCGGACCGGACCGGCGCAGGCCCTAAACGGTGAGGCCGCGCACCAGCAGGTCGATCAGCGCGCACACGAAGAGGCTGATGCCGATGAAGCCGTTGGTGGAGAAGAACGCCCTGTTCAGGCGGGACAGGTCGTGCGGGCGCACGATGGTGTGCTCGTAGCCGAACGCGCCGGCGACGATCAGCAGGCCCAGCCAGAAGAAGGCGCCGGCGCCGGTGGCGAGGGCGTACCAGACGAACAGGGCCGTCGTGACGGCGTGGCAGGCGCGGGCGCCCCAGATCGCGGCGGGGATGCCGAAGCGGGCCGGGACCGACCTGACACCGATCTCGCGGTCGGTCTCGACGTCCTGGCAGGCGTAGATCAGGTCGAAGCCGCCGATCCAGACGCCGACGGCCAGGCCCAGGATCACCGCGTCCCAGGACCACTCGCCCGTGATCGCCAGCCAGCCGCCGATCGGGCCCATCGCCTGCGCGAGACCGAGGATGGCCTGCGGGAAGTTCGTGAAGCGCTTCCCGTAGGGGTAGACCACCATCGGGATCACGGCGACCGGGGCCAGGGCCAGGCAGAGCGGGTTCAGCAGGGCCGCCGAGCCCAGGAAGACCACCAGGGCGATCAGCGCGCCGGTCCACGCGTGCCGCACCGACATCGCGCCGGTGACGAGTTCGCGCTGGGCGGTGCGCGGGTTCCGCGCGTCGATCTCGCGGTCGATGATCCGGTTGACCGCCATGGCGAAGGTGCGCAGACCCACCATGCAGACGGTGACCAGCAGCAGCCGGCCCCAGTGGATGTTCCCGTCCAGCTCGAACATCGCGGTCAGCGCGGCGATGTAGGCGAAGGGCAGCGCGAAGACCGAGTGCTCGATCATCACCAGCCGCAGGAAGGCCTTCGTGCGTCCCGGCCGCGGGATCGCCGCGGATGCCGAACTCACAGCCCGTACTCCTTCCAGCGCCGCGTCACCCGTTCGGACGTCTCCGGGTCCGACAGGACCATCTCCGGCCAGCCGCCGTCGCGGGTGTAGCCCTCCTCGGGCCACTTCCGCGTCGCGTCGATGCCCGCCTTGCCGCCCCAGAACTGCTGGTAGGAGGCGTGGTCGAGGTGGTCGACTGGACCCTCGACGACGGACAGGTCACGGGCGTAGTCCGTGTTCCCGAGGGCCCGCCAGGCGACCTCGTGCAGGTCGTGGACGTCGCAGTCGGCGTCGACGACCACGATCAGCTTGGTCAGGGACATCATGTGGGCGCCCCAGACCGCGTGCATGACCTTCTGCGCGTGCTTGGGGTACTTCTTGTCGATCGAGACGATCGCGCAGTTGTGGAAACCGCCGGCCTCGGGCAGGTGGTAGTCCACGATGTCCGGGACGATGATCTTGAGGAGCGGGAGGAAGAACCGCTCCGTCGCACGGCCCAGCGGGCCGTCCTCGGTCGGCGGACGGCCCACCACGATCGACTGGAGCAGCGGACGCCTGCGCATCGTCACGCAGTCGATCGTCAGCGCCGGGAACGGCTCCTGCGGCGTGTAGAAACCGGTGTGGTCGCCGAACGGGCCCTCCGGGCGCATCTCGCCCGGCTCCAGCCAGCCCTCCAGCACGACCTCCGCCTGCGCCGGGACCTGGAGCGGGACCGTCTTGCAGTCGACCATCTCGATGCGCTTGCCCTGGAGGAACCCGGCGAGGAAGTACTCGTCGATGTCGCCGGGGAGCGGCGCGGTGGAGGCGTACGTGACGGCCGGCGGGCAGCCGAAGGCGATCGCGACCGGCAGCCGCTCGCCCCGGCGCGCCGCGACCTGGTAGTGGTTGCGGCTGTCCTTGTGGATCTGCCAGTGCATGCCGATCGTGCGCCGGTCGTGGCGCTGGAGGCGGTAGAGCCCGAGGTTGCGGACCCCGGTCTCCGGGTCCTTGGTGTGGGTCAGCCCCAGGTTGAAGAACGAGCCGCCGTCCTGCGGCCAGGTGAACAGCGCCGGCAACTGCTCCAGGTCCACCTCGTCCCCGCGCAGGACGACCTCCTGCACGGGGCCGTCCTTCACCTTCTTCGGCGGGACGTGCGTCATCGCGCCGAGCTTGCCGAACGCCTCGCGGACCCCCACGAAGCCGTGCGGCAGCTCGGGCTTGAGCAGCCCGCCGATCCGGTCCGAGATGTCCGCGTACGACTTCAGCCCGAGCGCCTTCAGCAGGCGGCGGTCGGTGCCGAACACGTTCATCGCGAGGGGCATCGCCGAGCCCTTCACGTTCTCGAAGAGGAGCGCGGGGCCGCCGGACTTCTGCACCCGGTCGACGATCTCCCCGACCTCCAGGTACGGGTCCACCTCGGCCTTGATGCGCTTGAGGTCGCCCTCGCGCTCCAGCGCCCTGAGCAGGGAACGAAGATCGTCGTAAGCCATGCGGTCAAGTATCCCCGAGGGGCTACCCTGACCCCGTACCTGGGGCCCGTCCTCGTGGCCCCGCCGCCCTCTGCGCTGGAGAGACCCCATGCTGCGGGTACTGATGTTCCTGGTGCCGCTGGCGCTGAGCGTCTACGCGTTCATCGACTGCATCAGCACGAAGGACGACGACATCCGCCACATGCCCAAGCCGCTGTGGGCGATCCTCGTCCTGCTGTTCCCGCTCGTCGGTTCGATCTCGTGGCTCGTCGCGGGCAAGAAGCGCAGCCCCGCCGCCGAAGGCTGGTCCGGCGTCCGCGGCGGCCGCCCGCAGCAGCGGCAGTGGATCGCCCCGGACGACAACCCCGAGTTCCTGAAGTCGCTCGACGACACCGAGAAGGACGACAAGGGCAGGCCCGACGACAGCCAGGGTCCCACCGGATCCTCGTGACACCGAGGCGGCGCGGCTCCCCGCCGGGAGCCTCACCGCGGGCGGAAGGAGTTCTCGTGCCCGAGCCGGCCCCCCTGGACGGGGCGACCGCCCGCGCCTGGCTCGCCGGCGCCGTCGAGGAGGCCCGCACCGGGCTCGCCGAGGGCGGCATCCCGATCGGCGCCGCGCTCCACGGCCCCGACGGGACGCTGCTCGGCCGCGGCCGCAACCGGCGCGTGCAGGACGACGACCCCTCGACGCACGCGGAGACGGCGGCGTTCCGCGCGGCGGGACGGCAGCGGACGTACCGCGGGACGACGATGGTCACGACGCTCTCGCCGTGCTGGTACTGCTCCGGCCTGGTCCGCCAGTTCGGCATCTCCCGCGTCGTGATCGGCGAGGCGGTCACCTTCCACGGCGGCCACGACTGGCTCGCCCGGCACGGCGTGGAGATCGTGCTCCTGGACGACCCCGGGTGCGTCGCGATGATGCGCGACTTCATCGCGGAGAACCCGGCACTGTGGAACGAGGACATCGGCGCGTGACCGCGGGGTCTGCCGTGTCCGGCCGGCCTTACGGCCCCCGCTCCACCTGATGGATCATCTGTTCGAAGCGGGCGCGCCAGCGGGACTCCGTCTCGCCCTCGCCCTGGAACTCGTGGGTGAAGCGCAGGGCGGTGCCGCCCGCGTCGTCGTGCTCCAGGTGGAAACGCATCCGGCCGCCGCTGTCCACCGTGTACTCGGCGACCCGCTCCACGTCCCAGGCGGTGACCTGCCCGGCGCCCAGGCCGGGCAGGCCGATCACGCCGCCGAGCCGGGGTTCGAGGACGTCGACGGCGCCGAACCAGCCGCAGAGGCCCTCGGCGGTGGCGAGGACGGGCCAGACCGTCTCCAGGGGCCGCGGGAGCCGCACCAGGAAATGCAGGATGTGCGTGTTCCCGTGGGTCTGGCTGGAGCCCTGTTCGATGGAACCGGTCATGACACCAGAGTGACCCCCGGGAACCGCTTCCGCACGGTCACGGCGTGCGGCCGGACCGTCCCGCCGGCCGCGAGGGGGGCTCAGAACCCGGCCGCCTGGAGCACGCCCAGGCCGACGTCGGCGTAGGAGTGCTTGCCGGAGACGAAGATGTTGACGCCGTAGTAGTTGAACAGCCAGCAGCCGAAGGCGACCAGCGCGAGGTAGGCGGCCTTGCGGCCCTTCCAGCCGGCGGTGGCGCGGGCGTGGAGGTAGCCAGCGTAGGCGACCCAGGTGATGAAGGACCAGGTCTCCTTGGGGTCCCAGCCCCAGTAGCGGCCCCAGGCGTCGCCCGCCCAGATCGCGCCCGCGATGATCGTGAACGTCCACAGCGGGAAGACGGCCGCGTTGACGCGGTAGGCGAACTTGTCGAGGGTCGCCGCGGCGGGCAGCCGGTCGAGGACCGAGTTGGCGAGCTTCCCGGGCCTGCCGCCGCCCGCCAGCTTGTTCTCGTAGGAGTCCTTGAACAGGTACAGGATCGTGGAGACCGCGCCGACGTAGAACACCGCGCCGCAGAAGATCGCGGTGGAGACGTGGATGTACAGCCAGTACGAGTGCAGGGCGGGGACCAGCTGGTCGCTCGCCGTGTACAGGACGGTGACCGCGAGGCCCAGGTCGAGCAGGACCGAGGTGATCAGGAACAGCCCGAGCCAGCGCACGTTCTTCTTCAGCGCCAGCAGCGCCAGGTACACGCCGACGGCCACCGTGGAGAAGGTGATGTTGAACTCGTACATGTTGCCCCACGGCGCCCGCTGCACCGAGAGCGCGCGGCTGAGCACGCCGCCGAACTCGATCAGGAAGGCCAGCACCGTGAGGGAGATGGCGATCCGGCCGTAGAGGTCGCCCTGTTCGTCGCCGCCGTGCGCGCCCGGCCCGTCGGGCACCTCACGGGCGCCGGCCGCGGCCCGCACCACGACCTTCGGCCGCTCCAGCACGGCGGTGCCGCCGGCCTTCCGCACGGTGACGGCGGGGGCCGCCTTCCCGGCCGGGGCCCGGTCGGTGAGCGCGGCGGCGGTGCGGCCGACCTTGCTGCGGCCGCCGAAGGTCCATTCGGCGATGTACGCGAAGAAGGCCAGGGTGTAGACGGCCATCGCGGAGTAGATCAGCGTGTTGCTGATGTTCGCGAGGTTCTCGTTGGTGGCGGCGGCGAGGTTCACCGCGCCGGCGAGGTCGGTTGCGGCGGCGAGAGTCACTTCTCAGACCCTTCGGCAGGTACGGCTCGGGAATCGGGGGTGTCGGGATCTTCGGGGGTGTCGGGGTCCTCGGCGGCGGGCGCTCCGGGCGCCCGGTCGTACAGGATCCCGGCGAGGTCGCCCAGTTCCTCGGGGACCTTCGCGGACTCGCTGCGGCCGAGGCCGGCCATCTCGACGACCGTGACGCCGTCGGTGCCCCGCACCGCCCGCACCCACACGCGGCGGCGCTGGATGAACAGGGAGCCGGCCAGGCCGAGGATCGCGGCCACCGAGCCGGCCAGCGCCCAGCCGCTGCCGGGCTGCTGGGTGACCTGGAAGTTGGCCCATTCCTTGGTGCCGTCGTAGGTGATCGAGCCGGCGCCGTTGGGGAGGGTCAGGGTCTCGCCGGGCTTGAGGTTGTCCCGCAGCTGGAGGCCCTTGGCGTCCGTGAACGGCTTCATGTTCCGCTTGTCGAGCTGGTAGACGCTCTGCGGGATGCCCGAGTCGACACCGAGGTCGCCGTGGTACGGCTCCAGGTTCAGCACCGGGTTCAGCAGCGCCGGGAAGGCGGAGGAGACCTCGTTGCCCTCGGCGTAGCTGGGCAGGAGGAAGGCCTGGAAGGCGAGCTGTTCCTTGACGCCCTTGGCGTCGCGGTAGCCGTCGTAGACCTTGACCACGCCGGAGGAGGTGACGTTGGAGTCGAGCGGCAGCAGCGGTACGGCGTCGCGGTAGACCACGTTGCCCTTGCCGTCCCTGACGGTGACGACGGGGGCGTACCCGTGGGCGGTGAGGTAGACCTTGGAGTCGCCGATCTCCAGCGGGTGGTTCACCTTGACGGTGGTCTTCCGCTCCTTGCCGTAGGCGCCCTCGGAGTAGGTGATGGCGGCCTGGTAGGTGCGCGGAGTGCCCTTGTTGGGCCCGGAGACCTCGTAGGTGCCGGTGAAGTCCTTCAGGTTGAAGCTGAACGGTGCCAGGTCGTCGGCTTCGAAGAGGGTGCCGGACTTGAAGTCGTCGTACTGGGTGAGGGTGTTGGAGAAACCGTCGCCCTCCAGGACCAGCTTGTTGCCCTCCATCTTGAACAGCTGGCCCCAGGCGAAGGCCGTCAGCATCACGATGAGGGCGATGTGGAAGGCGAGGTTGCCGACCTCGCGCAGGTAGCCCTTCTCGGCGGCGACCGCGTCCCCGACGAGGTGCGCGCGGAAGCGGCGCTTCTTCAGCAGCGCGAGCGCGGCCTCGCGCACCTGCTCCGGTTCGGCGTCCGTGCGCCACGTGGTGTACGCGGGCAGCCGGGTCAGCCGCTTGGGCGCGCCCGGCGGGCGGCCGCGCAGCTGGCCGACGAACTGCCAGGTGCGGGGCACGATGCAGCCGATGAGGGAGACGAACAGCAGGATGTAGACGGCGGAGAACCACACCGAGCTGTAGACGTGGAAGAGGCCCAGCTTGTCGTAGAGCGGTGCGAGGGTGGGGTGGTTCTTCTCGAAGTCGGCGACCTTCGTGGCGTCGGTGCCGGTCTGCGGGATCAGCGAACCGGGGATCGCGCCGAGCGCCAGCAGCAGGAGCAGCAGCAGGGCGACCCGCATCGAGGTCAGCTGCCGCCAGAACCAGCGGGCCCAGCCGACGACGCCCATGGCGGGGACGCCCCCGGGCGACTCGGCGGGCGCGGTGGACAGCTGCGAGCCGGCCGCGCCGAGGTCCTGGTCCTGCGGTGCGGTGGCGTCCACGGGTTCGCCGGCGGTGGTCTTGCTCATCGATCAGATCCCCACAGTGAAGCCGGTGGACCAGGACTGAAGGTCCTGCACCAGGTGGTCCCAGGCGCCGGTCAGCAACAGCAGACCGGTCACGATCATCATCGAGCCGCCGGTCCGCATCACCCACACATAGTGCCGTTTGACCCAGGCGAAGGCGCCGAGCGCCTTGCGGAAGGCGACCGCGGCGAGCACGAAGGGCACCCCGAGGCCGAGGCAGTAGGCGACGGTGAGCAGGGCGCCGCGGCCCGCGCTGCCCTGCTGGGAGGAGAGCGTCAGCACGGACGCCAGGGTCGGGCCGATGCACGGCGTCCAGCCGATGCCGAACAGCGCGCCGAGCAGCGGGGCGCCGACGAGTCCGGCCACCGGCCGCCGGTGGAAGCGGAACTCGCGCTGGGTCATCCAGGGCATCAGCCCCATGAAGAAGACGCCCATGAGGATCATGAGCACGCCCAGCACCTTGGACAGGACGCCCTTGTTGGCCTGGAGCGTGTCGCCGAAGTAGCCGAACAGGGCACCGCTGGAGACGAACACGGCCGTGAAACCGGCCACGAAGAGGGAGGCGCCGGCGACCATCCGGCCGCGCCGGGCCTCGGCCAGGTCGGTGCCGGCGACGCCGGTGACGTACGACAGGTAGCCGGGCACGAGCGGCAGGACGCACGGGGAGAAGAAGGAGACGAGTCCGCCGAGCAGCGCGACGGGCAGGGCGACCAGCAGGGCGCCGTTGAGCACGGTGCCGTTGTAGCCGTCCGCGGCGAGCATCGTGACGGAGCTCACGTCACTTCTCCGCGAGGACCGGGTCGATCATCGCGCGCAGCTTCTCCTCGCTGAGGGCGGCCAGCGAGCGGGCCGCGATCTTCCCGTCCCGGTCGAGGACGAGCGTGGAGGGGATGGCCTGCGGGTTGAGCGTGCCCTTCTCGAAGCGGAGCATCAGCTTGCCGGTCGGGTCGTACAGGCTGGGGTAGGTGATGCCCTGCTCCTTCTCGAAGGCGAGGGCGTTGGAGGTGCTGGTGTCACGGGTGTTGATGCCGACGAACTGCACGCCGCGGGCCTTGAGGTCGGTGGAGACCTTCTGGAAGCCCGGTGCCTCGGCACGGCAGGGCGCGCACCAGGATCCCCACACGTTCAGGACGACGACGCTGCCCTTGTAGGAGGCGACGTCGAGCTGCCTGCCGTCGACGGTCCTGCCGGAGAGGTCGGGGGCGGCGGTGCGCTCGCCCTTCTCGACGGTCGAGATGCCGTTCTTGCCCATGACGAAGTTGGTGTCGCCGCCCCCGCCGGAGGTGCCTCCGGAGGTGCACGCGGACAACAGCAGGGCCGTGGCGGCTGCGACGGCGACAGACAGGGAGGTGCGGCTGGCGGCACTCATGTGAAAAGTTTCGCATGCCCGTTCCGGGGATCTTGCGCACCCCCCTTCCGGGGGGAAACCCGCATTTCAGGCAGCGGATCCGGGGCCCGTCGGGGTATCGGCGGGGGTGCCGGGGGCCGCCGCGAGGAACTCCTTCCAGCCGCCGGCCGGCTGCTGCCCGACGTCCAGCGTGCGCAGCTTGTCGAGCACCTCCGGCTTCTGCACGTCGATCCAGTCGACGAACTGCCGGAAGGAGACCATGCGCACGTCCGCGCCCTTCTCCTTCTCGCGCGCGATGTGCTTGAACGCCTCCTCGACGGCGTCCATGTAGATGCCGCCGTTCCACTGCTCGAAGTGGTTGCCCACGAAGAAGGGCGCGCGGTTCGTCTCGTACGCCCGCCTGAACCCCTGTATGTACGCCTGGGCCGACTGCTTTCGCCAGCCCGGATAGTTGTGGCTGGGCGCCTTGGTCGAGTTGACCGACTGGTTGGCGAGCATGTTGTAGTCCATCGACAGGACCTCGAAGCCGCGTCCGGGGAACGGTATCTGCTGCAACGGCAGGTCCCACATGCCCTGCTTCCTGTCGGGCCAGACCTGGCGGCCGCCCGGCGAGGAGGCGTCGTAGCGCCAGCCGAGGGAGCGGGCGGTGGGCAGCAGGTTGTCCTGGCCGAGGAGGCAGGGCGTGCGGCCGCCGACGAGTTCCTTGTCGTAGTCGAAGGGGAGCGCGGGCAGGTCGGTCCACCCGGTGTTGGTGCGCCACTGCTTCACGAACGACTTGGCCTGGTCGATCTCGTCGCGCCACTGGCGCCCGGTCCAGTTGCCGACCGATCCGGAGCCGGCGCAGAAGTGCCCGTTGAAGTGGGTGCCGATCTCGTGCCCCTCCAGCCAGGCGCGGCGCACGTTGACCAGCGTCGCCTTGACGTGGTCGTCGGTGAGGTAGCCGATGTCCGAGGCGCCGCGGGGGTTGTTGGGCGGGTCGTAGAGCCGCTTCTTCGACTCGGGCAGCAGGTAGAGCCCGGAGAGGAAGAAGGTCATGGCCGCGCCGTGCTCCTTGGCCAGGTCCAGGAAACGCGGGAAGAGACCGTTGCCGACCTCGCCCGCCCCGTCCCAGGAGAAGACGACGAACTGCGGCGGTTCCTGACCCGGCTCCAGCGGCTCGGGCCGGGCCGGCTGGTGCGGCTGCTTCCCGGTGAAGGAGGTGGAGCCGTCCCCGATCGGACGGACGGTGGCCGTGGGCTTCGGGGAGGCCGGACCGCCCTTCCCGGGCCCGCCGGAACCGTCACCGGGGCGCGGGTCGTCCGACGACGTGAAGCCGCCGCAGCCCGCGAGTCCGGCGGCGGCCGCGGCCCCCGCACCCAGTCCTAGTGCTCCCCTGCGGGTGAGAGTGCGCATGGCATCCCCGTTCGTCGCGTACTCCGGTGGTCACCCACTCAGAGGACACGCCGAACGGGGAGGTTCCGCTCATGTGTGCGTATTCCGTAACAGTGATCGGGGGATCACCGGCAACGGTGACCGCGGGATCAGCTGCTCACGCCCCGAAGGCCCTGCCCTTCCCCTTCACCGGCTTGGCGCCGGCCAGCAGGTGGGGCGGCACCAGGTCGCGGGCGGGCTCGGAGTAGCCGACGGACACGATCGTGTCGCCCCGGTACGTGAACGACGTCAGCGAGGCGAGCGTGCACTGCCGCCTGCGCGGGTCGTGCCACAACCGCCGCCGCTCGACGTAGGACCGCACGATCCAGATCGGCAGCTGATGGCTGACCAGCACCGCCTCGTGCCCGCGGGCCCTGTCCTTCGCCGCGTCCAGCGCGCCCATCATGCGCACCACCTGGTCGACGTACGGCTCGCCCCAGGACGGCTTGAACGGGTTGTAGACGTGCCGCCAGTTCTCCGGCCGGCGCAGCGCCCCGTCGCCGACGCCGAAGGTCTTGCCCTGGAAGACGTTGCCGGCCTCGATGAGCCGCGCGTCGGTGCCGATGTCGAGCCCGTGCGCCTTGGCGACGGGGCCGGCCGTCTCCTGCGCCCGCTCCAGCGGGGAGGCGCAGACGTACGTCACGTCGCGGGGGGCGAGGTGCTCGGCGACCCGGTCGGCCATCCGCCGGCCCAGGTCGGAGAGGTGGTAGCCGTCGAGACGGCCGTAGAGGATGCCGTCCGGGTTCTCGACCTCGCCGTGCCGCATCAGGTGGACGACCGTCAGGTCCTTGCTGTCGTCGGTGCTCACGCGCCGGCCTCCGCAGCCGCTCGGGCCGCCGCCGGAAGGGCGTCGGCGATCCGCTGGACGGCCCGTTCGTCGTGGGCCGTGGACACGAACCAGGACTCGTAGGACGAGGGCGGCAGGTAGACGCCGTTCGCCAGCAGCGAGTGGAAGAAGGCGGTGAAGCGGAACGACTCCTGCGCCTTGGCGTCCTCGTAGTTGCGGACGGGCCGGTCCGTGAAGAAGACGGAGAACATGTTGGAGGCGCTCTGGAGCGTGTGCGCGACGCCCTCCTTGGACAGGGCCTCCGACACCAGCGCCTGGATCTGCCCGGAGACGGCGTCGAGCTTCGTGTACGCGGCGTCGTCGAGGAGCCGGAGCTGGGCGATGCCGGCGGCGGTGGCGACCGGGTTCCCGGAGAGGGTGCCGGCCTGGTAGACGGGCCCGGCGGGCGCGAGGTGCGCCATCACGTCGGCACGGCCGCCGAACGCCGCGGCCGGGAAGCCGCCGCCCATGACCTTGCCGAAGGTCATCAGGTCGGGCTTGACCCCGTCGATCCCGAACCAGCCGGCCCGGCTGGTCCTGAACCCGGTCATGACCTCGTCGGAGATGTAGAGGGCGCCGTTGTTCTGGCAGGCGTCCTTGAGCCCCTGGTTGAACCCGGGCAGCGGCGGGACCACGCCCATGTTGCCCGGCGAGGCCTCGGTGATGACGCAGGCGATCTCACCGGGGTGCCGGTGGAAGGCCTCCTGCACGGCCTCCAGGTCGTTGTACGGCAGGACGATGGTGTCGCCGGCCTGGGCTCCGGTGACGCCGGGCGTGTCCGGCAGGGCGAAGGTGGCGACGCCGGAGCCGGCGGCGGCGAGCAGCGAGTCGACGTGGCCGTGGTAGCAGCCGGCGAACTTGATCACCTTGGAGCGCCGGGTGAAGCCGCGGGCGAGCCGGATGGCGGACATCGTGGCCTCCGTCCCGCTGGAGACCAGCCGTACCTGCTCGACGGGCTCGATCCGCGCGACGATCTCCTCGGCCAGCGTGACCTCGCCCTCACCGGGCGTGCCGAAGGACGTGCCGCGCGAGACGGCGTCCTGGACGGCGGCGATCACCTCGGGGTGCGAGTGCCCGAGGATCATGGGCCCCCAGGAACAGACGAGGTCGACGTACTCCCGGCCGTCCGCGTCCGTCAGGTACGGGCCGGTGCCGGACACCATGAACCGGGGCGTACCGCCGACGGCGCGGAAGGCGCGCACCGGGGAGTTCACGCCGCCCGGTGTGACGACGGCCGCACGGTCGAACAGTGCCTGTGAGACAGGCGCTTCGTATGAATAGGGCAGTTCGCTCATGACCTGCGACTTCTCCGACTTCTCGGACTCCGGTTGGCAGTGACCTCCTCAGGGTAGGCCAGCGGCGCCAAAGGGCCGCGGGGCGTGTGCCGTGCCCGCACGGACCGGACGGGCCACTTCTGCGACCTTCTTCATCTGCGAAACTGAAACGGACTGAGCCTGATAGACGTAGCTCACAACGACGGCGTGTCGAGGGGCTGCGAAGATCCTGCGGACAGGTGTTTCACCGCACGTTTCGGCGTGCGGCCGTGGGGGAGGTCACTGACACGATGATCGGGTTGCGCGGCGGGGCCTGCGCGTCCCAGAAAAGCAGTCGGGTGGAGATATGCATCGCGGTGGCGGACTGGGCGAGGGGACTGATGACCGGGGTCCTCGACGTGCCCGGCGGGGAAGGCACCGGCGCGACGCGGAGGAAGCCGACGAAACACGTCGGACGCAGGGCGTCCCGGACGTGCCCGAGGGAGCGAGTGAGTCCGAGCGGCTCGACCGTACGGTCGACCGGCTCCGGGCGGGGAGCGGGAACGGTGGTCGGGTGGGGGTGACGTACAAGTACTTCGGCGCACCGGACGGCGCGACCGCGGCCCGGGTCCCGATCTCGATGCGCCCCGAGGAACTCGGCGGCGACGAACTCGGCATGAACGGCATGTTCACCAAGATCAAGCCGGAGACGATGGCCGCGATGGTCCTCACCGGCATCGAGGGCGTCCCCCTGCACAAGGTGCCCCCGCTGGAACTCGTCGTCCTGCACCCCGACTACGCCGTCGTCAAGCTCCCCATGACGGTCGTCGACCCCCTCCGCGACATCGGCGAGGAAGCGGTCGGCGCGGCGGCCTTCATCTGGTCGACGGTCCCCGACCGGGGCGGTCCGCGGGACGCGTTCAACGTGTACCAGTTGCTGCACGAGTGGCAGGACTTCAGCCACCGGCTGCACGAGGCGGGGCACCAGCCTTACTGCCTGGTGTGGCCCTGAGCCGGGGTTTCGTGGTGTCGGGCGGGGCTTTCGGGTGCCGGTCGGTGTCGCGCCGCGGAACTGCTCGTCGGTGAGCTGCCGGTGCTCCGGCACCGCGCAGAAGCTGAAGGAGGCCGGCTGCTCACCTCGGAGCGGCGCGGTCCCCGGGTCCACCACCGCGTCGGGCCTTCCCTGCCGGCCACGACGGGCGGGCCGTCGGCCGTTCCGCCGGCCGGAAGGCCGCTGACCGTCCCGCCGGCCGCGATGTGACGAGGGCCGGGACCGTCACGCGCCGCCGCGGTCCTGCGAGCGGCTGACCGGGAAGCGGCGGGACGGGCCCGCCGCCATCCGCGTCGGAGGCGCCGAGCGGGGAGAATGGGAACAGGGGCGGCCCGGTGCCGTGGGCCGTTCCGGCGGGAGACGGGAGTCGTACGCCATGAGCGCTCATGCCGTCAGCACGGGCCCGCGGGCCGCCGTGCAGGATGCTGCCCCGCCGGCCCTCGACTGGGCCTCCTGGCCCACCCCGTTCGTCTTCTTCACCGGCAAGGGAGGGGTCGGCAAGACCACCGTCGCCGGGACCGCTGCCGTGGCCCTGGCCGACGCCGGCAGGCGGGTCCTGCTCGTCAGCACCGACCCGGCGTCCAACCTGGGTGACCTGCTCGGTGCCCCCGTGGGCCCGGAACCGAGCACGGTGCCGGGGGTTCCCGGCCTCGCCGTGATGAATCTCGATCCCGAGGAGGCGGCGGCCCGGTACCGCGAGCGGGTGCTCGGGCCCTACCGCGGCGTGGTCACCGCGGAGGAGCTGCGCGGCATCGGGGAACAGATGGCGGGAGAGTGCACGGTCGAGGTGGCGGCCTTCGACCGCTTCACCCAGCTGATCGCCCGTCCCGAGACCGTGGGGCTCCACGACCACGTGCTGTTCGACACCGCGCCCACCGGTCACACGCTGCGGCTGCTGAACCTGCCCGGCGCCTGGTCCGAGTACATCGAGACCAGCGATGCCGCCGGCGCCGGCTGCCTGGGGCCGCGCTCGGGGCTCGCGTCACAGCGGGAGCAGTACCAGCAGGCGGTGGACGAGCTCGGCGACCCGGCCCGTACGACCATGGTGCTGGTCAGCCGGCCCGATTCCGGGGCCCTCGCGGAGGCGGCGCGGGCGGCGGCGGAGCTGGCGGCCCAGGGCATCCGCAACCAGCGCCTGATCGTCAACGGCCTGTTCAGCCGCCCGCTCGCCGCCGATGCCGTCGCGCAGGCCCTGGCCGCACGGCAGCGGGCGGCACTGGCAGACCTGCCTCAGGGGCTGCGCGGGATACCGGCGGCATCGGTCGAGCTGTCCGCGGCGGACCTCACGGGAGTGCCCGCCCTCCGCGCCCTGCGCACCGGCCTCCCCGCACCCGCGGACGCACCCGCGGACGCACCCGCGGACGCGGACGCCGGTCGCCCGACCGGCCCGATCGCGCCTTCGTCCAAGGGCGCGGAGGCACCGGAGGGCGTGGCACTGCCCGCGTTCGACGCCCTCGTGGACGAACTGGCGGCCGGGGAGCCGGGAGCCGTCCTGGTCGTGGGCAAGGGCGGCGTCGGCAAGACGACGATCGCGGCCGCGATCGCGACGGGACTGGTGCGGCGCGGGCACGAGGTCCACCTGTCCACCACCGACCCGGCCGGGCGGCCCGCCGAGCTTCTCGGCACCGGCGAGTCCGCACCGCACACCGGCTCAGGCCGGGACGGGTCGCTGACCGTCAGCCGGATCGACCCGGAAGAGGAGCTGACCCGGTACACCGCCGGACGGCTCCGGGCGGCCGAGCGGCTCGGGCCGGAGCGCCGGGCGCTGCTGGAGGAGGACCTGCGCTCGCCGTGCTACGCGGAGGTGGCGGTCTTCGGCGCGTTCTCGGGGCTGTTGAACCAGGCGGGACACGGCCGGTTCGTGGTCGTCGACACGGCTCCCAGCGGGCACACCCTGCGGCTGCTGGACCTGACCGGCTCCTACCACCGGCAGGTCATGGCAGGCGCCGCCCAGGTGCACGGCCGGATCACCACGCCGCTGATGAGGCTGCGGGACCCGGCGCGCACGCGCGTGCTCGTCGTCACGCTGCCCGAGGTCACCCCCGTCTCGGAGGCCGCCGTGCTCCAGGAGGACCTGCGCCGGGCCGGTATCGAGCCGTACGGCTGGGTGGTCAACGCGTCGCTGACCGGCAGCGGCACCCGGGACCCGCTGCTGCGCGCCCGCGCCGCGCTGGAGGGACCGCAGCTGCGGCGGATCGCCGGAGGCCTGGCGTCGCGCGCCTGGCTGCTGCCGTGGCAGGCGCAGCCGCCGGCCGGCCGCCACCGGCCGGCCGCGTTCGCCGGCCGCGCAGACGCCGCTGTGTGATCCGGCCTCGTGCGGCGGCGGCGTCGCCGATCGCCGCTGTGCCGGAGAGTCCCGGCGGTGGTGCCGGAGTACTTCCGGTACCGCCGTCGGGCCCTCGGGTCGGCAGCCGCTCACCGTCGCGGTGCACCGGGCCGGTCCGGCGCACGACCGGTTCGGCGCGACGGGAGGCGACCGTGCCGGTCGCGCCCCCGACCGGCCGGCCGTCCTGCCCGTCCCGGGGAAAGCCGTCCTGCGCCGGAGCCCCGGCGAGCCCTCGCGAGGGCTGCCGGCCGAACCGGAACAGCGCGGGCGCGCGGTCCTGGCCCGTCGCGTCCCGCCGGCCCGCCGGCCCTCACCTTCTGCGCACCCCCTCCGGCCACACCACCTCCACCGGCACCCCCGCCGCCCGCGCGTCCAGGACCGCGTCGGCCGTGCCACCGCCCTTGCCCCCCGGCGGCTCGCCGTTCCAGACGGCGACCAGGTGGTCGGCGCGTTCGACGAGGACGGCGTTGGCGGCCTCGTAGGCCTGCCGGTCGGCCCGCTCGCGGGGCAGGACGACGACCTCGTGGGCGGCCCCGACGAGGTGGTCGAAGCGGGCGGCGTGGCCGGGGCGGACCTTGGTGCGGCGGTAGTCGCGGGACGGGACGACGACGGTCAGCCGGCCGCCCGCCGCCAGCACGGCCTCGGCGAAGACGGAGTCGGCGCCCTCCGCGATGCAGGACACCCCGACGAGGGCGCCACGGGCGCCGTGACGCCGGAGCAGGTCGTCGAGGGCCGCGCGGACCAGCGGGACGCTGTCCTCGGTGAGGTCGGTGTGTCCGGTCACCGCGATGGTCGTCACGGGGGGCGCGGGGGGCACGGGGGTCGCGGGGGCCTGCTCCGCCGGGGGGCCGGTGGTCGTGTTCTCGTCACCTTGCCGGAGGTACGTCCGGAGACGTCCTGGCGGCTCCTCGTGCGTCATGGACACGATGATCCCGTTTCGCGGCACGCCGCACCATCGCTCACACGGAGACCATCCGGAGCGGCCCGCTCCCTGTCCGGCGCCGGCCCGGCCAGGCCCGGCCAGGCCCGGCCACCGCGAGCACCCGGTGCCGGTACCGGCACCGGGTGCTGCTCGGTCCGGACCCGGTTCGTCCACGGCTTCGTCGTCCTGCCGTCCACCGAGCGGGCGGAGATCTGCGGCGCGGGCTCCGTAGGCTTCACCGTCGGCGTCACCCACCGGCCCGTCGGGGAGGTCCGGCACGGCAAGGGGGCCGCCTACTCCGCCCCGCCCACCGTGAACCCGGTCACCGCGCCGCCGCCCGCCCTGCGGAAGGCGAAGGCCGCTCCCCCGTGCGCCAGCGCGACCTCCCGGACGATCGAGAGGCCGAGCCCCGAACCGGGCAGGGAGCGGGCGTCCGCGGCGCGGTAGAAGCGGTCGAAGACGCGGGTGAGGTCGGTCTCGGTGATGCCGGGCCCGCGGTCGAGGACCTCGACGCGGACGGTGCCCGGAAGGTCCGGGCCGGTCACCCTGATCTCGATGGGCTCGCGGCCCTCGCGGTCGAACTTGGCGGCGTTCTCCACCAGGTTGGACAGCGCCCGCTGGAGCATGCCGGGCCGCCCGTCGGTGGTGGTGTCGCCGGTGGCGCGGACCACGATCCGCCGCCCGGTACGGCGACGCGCGAGCCCCGCCACGTCCTCGGCCAGGTCGGCGAGGTCGATGCGTTGCGGCGGCTCGGTGTCCGACTGCCCGGCGGCGAGGTCCACCAGCTCGTTGACCAGGTCGGTCAGTTCGCGCGCCTCCTGGCCTAGGTCGGCCACGAGTTCGTCCCGGGTGGCGGGCGGCAGTTCGTCGATGCGGCGCAGCAGCGAGATGTTGGTCCGCAGCGAGGTCAGCGGCGTCCGCAGCTCGTGTCCGGCGTCCTGGACCAGCCTCCGCTGGTCCTCCTCGGACTGGGCGAGACGCCCCAGCATGCGGTCGAAGGCGCGGCCGAGGCGCCCCACCTCGTCGTAGCCGGTGACGGGCACCTGGACGCCGAGGCGGCGGGTGCGCGCGACGTCCTCGGCGGCGGTCGTCAGCATGACCAGGCGGTGGGTGATGCGCCGGGCCAGCCACCAGCCGGACAGCCCGGCCGCCGTCACGACCGCGGCCATCAGGAGCAGCGTGCGCTGCTGGAGCGCCCGCAGCAGGTCCTCGGTGTCGCTGAACTCCTGGGCGATCTGCACCGCGCCCCGGCCGCCGCCGAGGGCGACGGTGGCGACCCGGTAGACGTCGCTGCCCACGTCGACGTCCTTGTGCTCGACGATCGTGCCCGCGACCGCCGCCGCGGCGATCTCCCGGTCGGTGTCCTTCACGGGCAGCCCCGGGTTGCCGGGGTCGACGACGGTCCCGTCCGCCCCCAGCACCTGCACGTCGGTGCGGGCCGGGCGCACGATGTCGTGGCCGGGCGCGGCGGAGGAGAAGTCGGCGGGGTCCATCGCCCGGTCCCGCACCTCGTCGCGCAGGTCCTGCACGACCTCGTCGAAGACGGACTCCTGGTCCACCCGCACCAAACGGGCGGCGGCGTTGTACGACAGGACGCCGACGACGACGGTGACGGCCGCCGTCACCGCCGCGAAGGACACCGCGAAGGTGGTGCGCAGCGAGACGGCCTGCGGGCGCCGCCGGGACAGCCATCGGCGGAGCGGTCCGGTCACGGGGTGCGCCTCAGTCTTCCCGCAGTACGTAGCCCACGCCCCGCACGGTGTGGATCAGCTGCGGGGCGCCGGGTCCGTCGAGTTTGCGGCGGAGGTAGCCGACGTAGACGGCGAGGTTCTTGGAGCCGGGGCCGAAGTCGTAGCCCCAGATGCGGTCGTAGATCGTGGAGTGGTCGAGGACGATGCCGGCGTTGCGCACCAGCAGTTCCAGCAGCTCGAACTCGGTGCGGGTCAGTTCCAGCTCGCGCTCCCCGCGCCAGGCCCGCCGCGCCTGCGGGTCCATGCGCAGTCCGGCCGCCTCCAGGGAACGCGCGGCGGCCACCGCTCCCGGGGCCGCGTCCTGCGGGGCACCCGCCGTGGTGTCCGTCCCGGCGGTGTCGGTACCGGCGGGGTCCGTACCGGCGGCGTGCTTCCGCGCGTCGGCCGGCGCGCCGGAACCGGTGCGGCGGAGCAGGGCGCGCAGCCGGGCGAAGACCTCCTCGACGTCGAAGGGCTTGACCACGTAGTCGTCGGCGCCCGCGTCCAGGCCCGCGATCCGGTCGGCGGTCTCCACGAGCGCCGTGAGCATCAGGATCGGGGTGCGGTCGCCCTCGGCGCGCAGCACCCGGCAGACCTGGAGGCCGTCGATGCCGGGCATCATCACGTCCAGGACGAGGACGTCCGGCGGCGACTTGTGGGCGTGCGCCAGGGCCTCGACGCCGTCGGCGACCGCGGTGACCTGGTAGCCCTCCAGGGTCAGCGCGCGTTCCAGGGCGTGACGGATGGCGCGGTCGTCTTCGGCGAGCAGCAGCTTGTGGGGCACGCGCCCAGTCTCCCAGCCGTCACGGTCCCACGCCGTGACGGGCGGCTCACCGGGCGCCCTTCTTACGTGCCTCTCACCCGCCCCGGCCCGCTCGGCCCACCTCGATCCGCTCGGCCCGCCCAGGCCCGCTCGGCCCGCTCAGCCCGCCGGCCGCAGGGCCGTGAGCTGCTCCGCGAACGGCACCACCGCGAACTCGTCCTTCACGGCGGGCCGGGCCGCCGCCAGGCCGCTCATCAGCGCGGCCAGTTCCCCGGCGGCCCGCTCGATCCGCTCGGGCAGGCCCTCGGCGCCCCAGTCCTCGGAGGCGGCGTAGACACCGGTCGGGACGACGACGGCCCGCAGGTGGGCGAACAGGGGCCGCAGCGCGTGCTCGAGCACCAGCGAGTGCCGGGCCGTGCCGCCGGTGGCCGCGATCAGCACGGGCTTGCCGGTCAGCGCGTCCTTGTCGAGGACGTCGAAGAAGGACTTGAACAGTCCGCTGTACGACGCCGAGAACACCGGGGTGACCACGATCAGCCCGTCCGCCGCTGTGACCGCCTCCAGCGCGGCGGCCAGTTTGCGACCGGGGAATCCGTTGGTGAGGTGGTGGGCGATCTCGACGGCGAGGTCGCGCAGCTCCACGACCTGCACGTCGGCCGCGGTGCGTCCGGTGGTGGCCGCGGCGAGCCGGTCGGTCAGCAGGCGGGTGGACGACGGGACGCTCAGTCCCGCCGAGACGACGACGAGCTTCATGCGACGGTCTCCTTGTCCTGAGCGGCGGCGTCCTGCGTGGCGGCGTTCTTGGCGGCATTCCCGGCGGCGGCGTTCTTGGCGGCCAGGAGCGACCGGTGGGTCGGCGCGTCCGGCACGTCGGCCGGGCGGCCCTTGGCGAACTCCTCGCGCAGCACCGGCACGACCTCCTCGCCCAGCATGTCGAGCTGCTCCAGCACGGTCTTCAGCGGCAGTCCGGCGTGGTCCATCAGGAACAGCTGGCGCTGGTAGTCACCGGCGTACTCCCGGAACGCCAGCGTCTTCTCGATGACCTGCTGCGGCGAGCCGACGGTCAGCGGGGTCTGGTCGGTGAAGTCCTCCAGGGACGGCCCGTGCCCGTAGACCGGCGCGTTGTCGAAGTACGGCCGGAACTCGCGCACCGCGTCCTGCGAGTTCTTCCGCATGAAGACCTGTCCGCCGAGGCCGACGATCGCCTGCTCGGGGGTGCCGTGCCCGTAGTGGGCGTAGCGGGCCCGGTACAGCTCGACCATCCGCCTGGTGTGGTCGGCCGGCCAGAAGATGTTGTTGTGGAAGAAGCCGTCGCCGTAGAACGCGGCCTGTTCGGCGATCTCCGGCGAGCGGATGGAGCCGTGCCAGACGAACGGCGCGACGCCGTCCAGCGGCCGGGGCGTCGAGGTGAAGCCCTGGAGCGCGGTGCGGAACTTGCCCTCCCAGTCGACGACGTCCTCGCGCCACAGCCGGTGCACCAGGTTGTAGTTCTCGATGGCGAGGTTGATGCCCTCGCGGATGTCCTGGCCGAACCAGGGGTAGACCGGGCCGGTGTTGCCGCGGCCCATCATCAGGTCGACGCGCCCGTCGGCGAGGTGCTGGAGCATCGCGAAGTCCTCGGCGATCTTCACCGGGTCGTTCGTGGTGATCAGCGTCGTGGAGGTGGACAGGATCAGCTTCTCCGTCCGCGCGGCGATGTAGCCGAGCATCGTCGTCGGGGACGACGGCACGAACGGCGGGTTGTGGTGCTCACCCGTGGCGAAGACGTCCAGGCCGACCTCCTCGGCCTTCAGCGCGATGGCGACCATGGCCTTGATCCGCTCGCGCTCGGTCGGCGTACGCCCCGTGGTGGGGTCCGGCGTGACATCGCCGACCGTGAAGATCCCGAACTGCATGGCCGCTCACCCTCCAAGTTGTTGACGGTTCAACTATACCGCCCAACAGCGACCCCGCACCCCGTATTCCGCTTCACCGCAGGCGGCCCGCCCCCGATCCCGGCACACCCCCCGGTACCGGCACGCCCCGATCCCGGCACGCCCCCGGTCCCGGCACGCTCCCGCCGACGAGACCACGACGGGCGCACCACCGACGGCCTGGGCGTCCCGCCGGGGCGTCCGCCAGGAGTGCCGCCCCGCCGCACGGGACCAGGACGAGCCGCCCCGCAGCCCGCCCCCTCCAAGGGACGAGGACGAACCGCCCCCGCAGCCCGCCCTCCGCCGGGCGGGCGTGCGCCTTGGCCGCGCCGGCCGGCGAGAACACCTCGGGTCGTGTCCGCCCTCGCCCCGGCCCGATGCGCCACGGCGACCCCGCCCGCAAGATCGTCGGCGTCGGTCCCGAGATGCTCACCCGGACCCTGCGCACCCTGGAACGCGACGGCGTCCCCACCCGCACGGTCACCCCGTCCGTGCCGGTCCGCGTCGACCACGCCCTCACCCCGACCGGCAGCGACCTCGCCCCGCTGCCGGTCGCCGTGAAGGACTGGGCAGGGACCCGCTTCGACGAGGTCCACGCCGCCCGCGAGCGCCACGACACCGCCGGCCGGCCCCGCTACGACCCCAGCGGCAGCGCGTCGGTGTAGCCGTTCACCGGCCGCTCCACCTCCGCGACGGTACGACCGTCCAGCGCGACCGCCGCCGAGGACGTACCCAGCGTGCCCTGCGCGTGCCAGGTCCCCGTCACCGTGACCCAGGTGTCGGCCTTCGGCGCCTGCACGCCGTACACCCGCACCTTCACGGACTGCGCGTCCGCCGCACAGCACGACAGCATGATCCGCGTCAGGTACCAGCCCCCGCCCTCTCCCGCGGGCGTGACGAAACCGGTCATCCGCACCGTGCGCCCCTGGATGGCCCGCGCCTCGTCCTGCTGCACCCGCTGGGTGAAGTCGGTCAGCGTGATCGGCAGCGGCGAGGTCGCGGGCAGCGGGTCGAAGCCGTCCTCGGCGACCACCGCGACCGCCTTGGGCGCCTCCCGCGAGGCGGTGTAGGAACCGAGCGCGGGCGGGGCGTAGAACAGCAGGCTCAGCGCGGGCAGGAACAGCAGCCAGGCGACCCGGGGCACACCCGAGTGATCGTGCCCGTGACCGTCGCCGTCCTCCGCGGGCCGCTCCGCCGGCCGCCGGGCCGACCACGCCTCCGCCGCCCCCAGCAGGATCAGCAGCACCCCCGAGGCGATCAGCAGCGGCCGCATCCCCTCCTTCACGTACCTCAGGTACGCCTCCGAGAACAGCGAGACCCGCAGCACCCCGGAACCGCTCAGCACCAGCAGCGCCACCTGCACGAACCGCTTCACAGCAGGACCCCTCCCACGACCACGCCGCACACCACCGCGACGACGGCGGTGGCGGCGGAGAACCGGACCGCGAAGGCCCGCCCGAAGGTGCCCGCCTGGAGGGCGATCAGCTTCAGGTCGACCATCGGGCCGACCACCATGAACGTCAGCCGCGCCGTCGGCGAGAACCCGCTGAGCGAGGCCGCCACGAACGCGTCGGCCTCCGAACACACCGCCAGCACGATCGCCAGCACCGCCAGGAACAGCACCGACAGCCACGGCGAGTCGGAGAAGGTGTCCACCACCGAGCGCGGCACGGCCACGTTGAACGTCGCCGCCGCCATCGCCCCCACCACCAGGAAACCCCCCGCATGCAGGAAGTCGTGCTGGAAACCGCGCCGGAACTCCGTCCAGCGACTGTGCCCCGGCCGGTGCCCGGTGTGCCGCACCGCCGGCTTCAGCCACTCCTCGCGCCCCCGCCACAGCCACAGCCAGCCCATCACCGCCGCCGTCACCAGCGAGGCCAGCAACCGGGCCAGTACCATCTCCGGACTGCCGGGGAACGCGATCGCCGTGGCGGTCAGCACGACCGGGTTCACCGCGGGTGCCGACAGCAGGAACGCGAACGCCGCGGCCGGATTCACACCCCGCCCGATCAGGCTGTTCGCCACCGGCACCGACGCGCACTCGCAGCCCGGCAGCACCACCCCCGCCGCCCCCGCGACCGGCACCGCGAGCGCGGCCCGCTTCGGCAGCAGCCGGTTGAAGACGCTCGCCGGCACGAACGCGTTGATCGCCCCGGACAGCGCCGTACCCAGCAGCAGGAACGGCAGCGCCTGCACGGTCACCGCGAGACACACCGTCCGCCACGCCTGCACGGCCGGATCCTCCAGTGACCGGCCGACCAGCACCAGCACCGCACCCGGCAGCACGGCGGCACCGACCAGCAGCAGCGGCCAGTTCCGCGGCAGCGCCCGCCCGGCACCCGGCCCCGCCCCCTCGGCCGGTATGCGGCCGCCGTCCCCCACCCGGCTGTCCTGGACCGTCCGCATGCCTACACCAGCCCTCCCCGCAGCCGCCCGACCTGCTCCCCGCTGAACTCCACCGTCCGCCCCATGTGCCGCACGATCACCGCCAGCTCCGCGTCGTCCAGATCCTCGAAGAGCGGACTCCAGTCGCCGCCCAGCCGCTCCCAGGTCCGCCCGAACTCGGCGATCCGCTCCGGCACCGTCGCCACCAGCACCCGCCGCCGGTCCGCCGCGTCCCGCTTCCGCACGACGTATCCCGCCTTCTCCAGCCGGTCCACCAGCCGCGTCGCCGACCCCGTGGTCAGCCCCGTCAGCTCCGCGACCCGGCCCGCCGTCACCGGCTCCCGCTCCAGCGAGAGCAGGTTCAGACACTGCAGGTCGGTCGGGTGCAGCCCCAGCCGGTCCGCGACCGCCTGGTTGAACAGCGCGAACGCCGCGACATACCGCCGGGAGACGACGGACAACTCGTCGAGCAGCCGCGACCGCACGTTCCCCGACATCGCCCGCACACCCCTTCGTAGCGCCGTCCGCAGATCGTACGACGTACCCGGGCCGGGCCGGCCGACAGCGCGGGCCCCCGGCCCACCACCGGCCACCACCGGCCACCGGGACCGAGGACCCACCCCGTGCGAAGCCGCCGCCGAGCCCGCACCGCACTCCGCCGCCCTCCTCACCGTCGCCGCCCTCTCCACCGTCGCCGCCCTCTTCGCGATCGGCGGCACCCGGCTCGTCCGGTACGGCCGTCACCCTGTGGGCACCGCGGACAGCGAGCGCACAAACCCGCCTATCCTGACCGGGCAGGCGTTCGACCGCCCGCGTTCTCCGTACGTCCGCCCCGCCCGAGGAACCGAGGAGCAGCCCCCATGGCCACCGCCGCCCCGCCCGCCGCGTCCCGCATCGCCGTCGTCACGGGCGCGAGCAGCGGCATCGGCGCCGCCACCGCCCGGCAGCTCGCCGCGGCCGGCTACCGCGTCGTCCTCACCGCCCGCCGCAAGGACCGCATCGAGGCCCTCGCCGAGGAGATCACCGCGGCGGGCGGCTCCGCGACCGCCTACCAGCTGGACGTCACCGACCGCGCCGCCGTCGACGAGTTCGCGACGGCGTTCCGGACCGTCGGCGTCCTGGTCAACAACGCGGGCGGAGCGCTCGGCGCCGACCCGGTCGCCACCGGCGACCCCGCCGACTGGCGCACGATGTACGAGACCAACGTCATCGGCACCCTCAACCTCACCCAGGCCCTGCTCCCCAAGCTGGTCGCGAGCGGCGACGGCACGGTCGTCGTGGTCTCCTCCACCGCCGGCCACGGCACCTACGAGGGCGGCGCGGGCTACGTGGCCGCCAAGCACGGCGCCCACGTCCTCGCCGAGACCCTCCGCCTGGAGATCGTCGGACAGCCCGTCCGCGTCATCGAGATCGCCCCCGGCATGGTCAGGACCGACGAGTTCGCGCTGACCCGCTTCGGCGGCGACGCCGACCGGGCCGCGAAGGTCTACGAGGGCGTGGCCGAGCCCCTCACCGCGGACGACGTCGCCGAGACGATCACCTGGGCGGTGACCCGCCCCAGCCACGTCAACGTCGACCTGCTGGTCCTGCGCCCGCGCGCCCAGGCGTCCAACACCAAGGTCCACCGGGAGTCGTGATGACCGGCGCAGGCGGGACGGCAAGCCCGCAGACCCCCGAACGGGCGGCGGAGCAACGCCGCCTGGCCCAGGAGACCAAGGACGAACGCCAGGTCTGGTACTTCCTGGCCTACTTCCTCTTCGGGATCCACGTCATCGCCTTCGTGATGATCTACGCGGTGAGACACGGGAACTGAGCCCCGTACCCCGCGGGTCCTCACCGGTGTGGACAGACACCTCCCCTTCGAGACCCTGCACAACTTCCGCGACCTGGGCGGCTACCGCACCCCGGACGGCCGCCACCGCGTCCGTCCGGGCCGCCTCTACCGCTCCGACTCCCTGGGCAGACTCGCCCCGGACACCCCCGACTGGGACCTCTTCCTCTCCCTGGGCATCGCCACGGTCATCGACCTGCGCCATCCCTGGGAGGCGGAGCGCGCCGGCCGCGTCCCGGCCCACCCCTCCTTCACGTACCGCAACCTCAGCATCGAGCACCGCTACTACGACCAGGCGGCACAGACACCCGACGTCGAACCCGGCCCCTACCTGGCCGAGCGGTACATGGAGGTCGCGCAGGACGGCACCGAGGAGATCCGCGAAGCCCTGCGACTCATCGCCGAGACGGACGCCCCCCTGGTCTTCCACTGCGCCTCCGGCAAGGACCGCACCGGCCAACTGGCCGCCCTGGTCCTCGCCCTCCTGGGCATCGACGACGACCTGGTCACCGAGGACTACACCCTCACCGAACTCGCCACCCCCGCCCTCCTCGCGGACTGGCGTGCCCGCAACGACGGCGCCTCCCCCACCTGGCCGTACTACCCCCACGCCCCCGCGTCGGTGATGCGCCTGTACCTGGAGGCACTGGCGTCCCGCTACGGCTCCACCCGGGGCTACGTCGAGAAGGCCCTCGGCATGAACGCGGAAAGCCTGTCCGCGACCCTCCGGAACAACCTCCTGGAGCCCTCGGACGAAGCCACCTGACGGCATGGCGCCGCTGCCCGCACGGGCAGCCCGGTGGGGCGCGGCCCGTGTGCCGCGCCCCACCGACGCGATCAGCCCTTCACGCAGACGACCTGCTTCAGCTTCGCCACGACCTCCACCAGGTCCCGCTGCTGGTCGATGACCTGCTCGATGGGCTTGTAGGCACCCGGGATCTCGTCCACCACGCCGGAGTCCTTGCGGCACTCCACACCCCGTGTCTGCTCCTCCAGGTCCTTCGTCGTGAAGCGGCGCTTGGCGGCGCTCCGACTCATGCGCCGACCCGCCCCGTGCGACGCCGAGTTGAAGGCCTTCTCGTTCCCGAGGCCCTTCACGATGTACGAACCCGTGCCCATGGAGCCGGGGATGATCCCGTACTCGCCGGAACCGGCACGGATCGCGCCCTTACGGGTCACGAGCAGGTCCATCCCGTCGTAGCGCTCCTCGGCAACGTAGTTGTGGTGCGCGCTGATCTCCTTCTCGAAGGCGGGCTTGGCCTTCTTGAACTCCCGGCGGATCACGTCCACCAGAAGCGCCATCATGATCGTGCGGTTGTGCTTCGCGTACTCCTGTGCCCAGAACAGGTCGTTGCGGTACGCCGCCATCTGCGGGGTGTCCGCGACGAACACGGCGAGATCGCGGTCGATCAGGCCCTGGTTGTGCGGGAGTTTCTGCGCCACGCCGATGTGGAACTCGGCGAGTTCCTTTCCGATGTTCCGGGAGCCGGAGTGGAGCATCAACCAGACAGAACCGGCCATGTCCGTGCAAACCTCGACAAAATGATTGCCTGATCCGAGCGTCCCCATCTGTTTCGTGGCACGTTCCTGACGGAATTTGACCGATTCGGCGATCCCCCCGAACCGCCCCCAGAAGTCGTCCCACCCCCCGGTGGCCAGGCCGTGGAACCGGCCCGGATCGACCGGGCTGTCGTGCATCCCCCGCCCCACCGGAATCGCCTGCTCGATCTTCGAGCGCAGCCGGGACAGGTCGTCCGGCAGGTCGTTCGCCGTCAGGGACGTCCTGACCGCGGACATCCCGCAGCCGATGTCGACCCCCACCGCCGCCGGGCACACCGCGCCCTGCATGGCGATGACCGATCCGACCGTCGCGCCCTTGCCGTAATGGACGTCCGGCATCACGGCCAGGCCCTTGATCCACGGCAGGGTGGCGACGTTGCGCAACTGCTGGAGCGCGCCGTCCTCGACCGTCGCGGGGTCGGCCCACATGCGGATCGGCACCTTCGCGCCCGGCATCTCCACGTACGACATATCGTCCTCATTCCCCCGGAAAACAACATAAGTCTCGAATCGCAAAAACGGTGCCAAGGTCGGCAACAGGGACGGCGGACCGGCATCCACGGTGTTGCGTGCGATACACATTGTCTGCCGGTGCCGCCCCCGTCCGGCAAGCGAATAACCAGCGGGGACACTGGACCTGCCACCCACGATGTGACCGTCGAGAGGAGCCGACCGTGCAGCGGAAGGCGTACGTACCCGGCGTCGCCGCGCTCCTCGCGGCCCTGTTGGCCGGCTGCTCGAGCAGTTCGGACGACGGCGGCCCGACGGACAACTCCAATCCGGGCGAGGCCGGCACCGTGACCGCCGCCGCTCAGCCGGGCCGCTACGACGCCCTCCCGGAGGCCTGCGGGGCGGTGGGCCGCAGCACCCTCGACGCCCTTCTGCCGGGCATCGTCCGGATCCCCGACGAGACACAGCGCGAGACCGCCTACCAGGGACAGGCGACGCTGACGTTCGACACGGACCGCAAGGCGGGCTGCCGTTGGAAGGTGGACTCCACCGACGCCATCGACCACCTGAGCGTCGACTTCGAGCGGGTGGTCTCGTACGACAACGCGGTCAGCGACGACAGCCAGGCCGAGACGCTGTTCGCCGGGAAGGTGACGGCGGCCGGCCTGCCCGCGCCCACCGCGTCGCGGCCGGCCGCCGTCGCGGCCACCCCCTCCGGCGGTACGACGGCGGCCCCTTCCGCCTCGTCCTCCTCCCCGTCGCCGTCCGCCTCGGCATCGACGTCTGCCTCCACCTCCACTTCCGCCTCTGCTTCGGCCTCCGCCTCCGCCGACCTCCAGTCCCGGCTCCTCGACGATCTCGGGGACGAGGCCTTCGTCGACGACGTGCTCGCCAGCTCCGGTTCGACGGCGAAACAGCGCACGGTGACTGTGGTGTTCCGCACGTCCAACGTCATCGTGACCATCGAGTACGAGGAGCAGGCGACGTCCCTCGGCGTCGTCCCGGACAGCAAGGAAATGCAGGACAGCGCCCGGAAACTGGCCGCGCAGCTCGCCGACTCCCTGGCCGGCTGAGGCCACTTCACGCGCACGGGTCCCGCGCGTGCGATGCCGCCGAAGCGGAAACGCACCGCTTCTTCACCGCGTACCGTGGCCCACCGGACCCCGATCCGACCGCAGGAACCACGAGCGTCATGAGTGAAGGAACCATGCAGCGACGAGCCCAGCGAGACGACCAGCGTGCCCGGCGAGACCGGCGAGCGATACGTGCGGGAGGCTTGAACCGTCTCCTGGCCGCGGCGGCCGCGGTCCCCGTGATGCTGATCGTCGCGGGCTGCTCCTCGGACTCCGGCTCCGGCTCCGACTCCGGCTCCGGTGGCGACTCCGCCGCGCAGCAGAAGGACGGCGGCGCGTCCGCCGCCGCCTCCCCGAGTGCCGAGCCGACCGTGCAGGCGGCGGCGTACCGGACGCTGCCCGAGGCGTGCGGCGTGCTGTCGAAGAAGACGCTGACCTCGCTGGTGCCGAAGGCCCCCGCCAAGGGGAAGGAGGGCACGTCGAGCGACCGGGCGGCACGGGCCTCCTGTTCCTGGTCCAGCCTGGACAACAACGGTGTGAAGGGCTCGCAGTTCCGCTGGCTGAACGTCTCGATGGTCCGCTTCGAGACGGACGCGGCGAGCAGTGGCGAGCAGCAGGCGCAGGAGTACTACACGAAGCAGGTGCAGGGCGCGTCGGCGACGGCGGGGGCGAAGAACGCGAAGTCGCAGGCGCTCGCCGGGGCGGGCGACCAGGCGACGACCGTGCGCTACGACCTGAAGAAGTCGGAGGGCGCCTTCAAGCAGCAGACGGTGGTCGCGCGCGTGGAGAACGTGGTCGTCACGCTGGACTACAACGGTGCCGGTCTGGCCGGTGAGAAGACGCCGGACGCGGCCGCGCTGGTGAAGTCCGCGGAGCTGGCGGCGAAGGAGGCGGTGGCGTCGGTCGAGGCGGCCAACGGCGAGGGTGCGAGCGGCAGTTCGTCGTCCCCGGCGCCGTCGAAGACGTCGTCGAAGGCCCCGTCGGCGTCGCCCTCGGCCTCGGCGTCGGCGTCCCCCTCGGCGGCGGCCTCGGCGGCGGTCGCGAAGAAGACCTCGACGGCGGCCGCCGAGAAGAGCTGACGTACCGGCAACGCGTGAGCCGCACACATGTGCCACCCTGTTGCGCGCAACAACACGCAAGGGAGGGGAGTACGGGTGGCCGCGCCAATCCAGCTGACCCGGATGCACCGCGTTCTCATCGGTGTGGTCGTGACCGGCGCCGTGATCATCGCCGCGATCGGCTTCGCCGGTTCCTACGCGGCCGTCCGTGAGCTCGCCATCGAGAAGGGCTTCGGGAACTTCTCGTACGTGTTCCCGATCGGCATCGACGCGGGCATCTGTGTGTTGCTGGCCCTGGACCTGCTGCTGACGTGGATCCGCATCCCCTTCCCGCTGCTGCGGCAGACGGCGTGGCTGCTGACGGCGGCGACGATCGCGTTCAACGGCGCGGCGGCCTGGCCGGACCCGTTGGGTGTCGGCATGCACTCGGTGATCCCGATCCTGTTCGTGGTGTCCGTCGAGGCGGCCCGGCACGCGGTCGGCCGGATCGCCGACATCACGGCCGACAAGCACATGGAGGGGGTGCGGCTCACCCGCTGGCTGCTGTCCCCGGTGCCGACGTTCCTGCTGTGGCGCCGGATGAAGCTGTGGGAGCTGCGCTCGTACGAGCAGGTCATCAAGCTGGAGCAGGAACGTCTCGTCTACCAGGCCCGGCTGCGTTCCCGCTTCGGCCGTGCCTGGCGCCGCAAGGCTCCGGTGGAGTCCCTGATGCCGTTGCGGCTGGCGCGCTACGGCGTTCCCCTGGCGGAGACGGCCCCCGCGGGCCTGGCGGCAGCGGGGATCGAGCCGGCCCTGCTGCCCCCGGCGCCGACGCAGCCGCAGCCGCAGGCTCTCGCACCCCGGCAGGAGCTGCAGGAGCTGTCGGCGGGCCCGGCACAGCAACAGCTGCAGCAGGGACAGCAGGGGCAGCACGGCCAACAGGCGCCGCAGCAGCGGTTCCGGCAGCAGGCGGAGCAGGCCCAGCAGCCCCAGCAGGCGGAGCAGCCGCCCGAGGACGACCAGAGTCCCTGGTTCCAGTCGCCGCACGAGGTGCAGTACCAGGGCGGCTACGACCCCACCTACGACCCCTCGGAGCAGTACGCCCGGTGGTACGAGGAGCAGCAGCAGGCCGAGGAGTACGCGGACCAGTACCAGGAGGAGCCCCCGGCGCAGGAGCCCTCCCCGGAGGAGACCGGTTCCTTCCCCATCCCGGTGGCGCCCGGCCGTACCCGGGAGCTGGGTGAGGGCGGCGGCGCCCCGGAGCCGGACGAGGAGGCGTACTACCAGGTCTTCCGCCAGTCGATAGACGGCAGTTACCCGACGCCGCGCGTGCTGGGCGACAACATCCAGGCGACGTACGGCACGACGCTGAGCCCGAGTGCCCTGAAGGCGCTCGCGGAGCGCTTCCAGATGCGTCACGGCGCGGAGCTGGAAGAGGACCACATCGCCTGATCCGGCCCTGTGACGGACACGGGAGGGGGGCGCCCGGGGGTCACCCGGCGCCCCCCCCCCCGACGGGGGGGGCCCCCCCCCCCGCCGGGCCCCCCCCCCCCCCCGGCCCCCCGCCCCCCCCCGGGGGGGGCGGCGCCGCCCCGGGTGGCCCCCCCC
>NZ_JBIVKQ010000014.1:175332-179896 GCF_044750845.1 Streptomyces sp. NPDC088766
GCCCGCGTCCCGGGCGGGGGCGGGCGGCGCGCTCCCAGGGGCGCCCCCCCGGGCCCCCGGGCCCCCCCCACCCCCCCCCGGCCCCCCCGGGGGGGCCCGGGGGGGGGGGGCCCGGGGCCCCCCGGGCCCCCCCCCCTCCCGTACGGTTCGGGCTACTCCCCGAGCAGGGCCCGCACCCGCTCCTGGCCCACGGCCAGCAGCAGGGTGGGCAGTCGCGGCCCGGTGTCGCGCCCGACGAGCAGGTGGTAGAGCAGCGCGAAGAACGTCCGCTGGGCGGTCTTGATCTCCGGCGGCAGTTCCTTGGGCGTGGCGTCCGGGGAGAACCCGGCCTGCACCTTGGGCACGCCGTACACGAGGTGGGTGAGCCCGTCGAGGGACCAGTTCCCGGCGAGGCCGTCGAGCAGGAGCCGCAGCGACTGGCGGGAGTCCTCGTCGAGGGACTTCAGCAGTTCGCCGTCGGGCTCCTCGCGCACGACGGTCCGCTGGTCGGCGGGAACGTGCGTGTTGATCCAGGCCTCGGCCCTGTCGAAGCGGGGGCGTGCCTCGTCGAGGGTGCCGAGCGGGTTGTCGGGGTCCAGTTCGCTGAGGATGCGCAGCGCCTGGTCCTGGTGTCCGGCGGTGATGTCGGCGACGGAGGCGAGGGTGCGGTACGGCAGCGGCCGGGGCGTGCGGGGCAGCTCGCCGACGGCGGTGCGGACCGCGCGGGAGTGGGCGGCCACGTCGGCCGGGAGCGCGCTGCCGTCGGCGACCTTGGCGTCGAGCTTGTCCCACTCGTCGTAGAGCCGCTGGATCTCCTGGTCGAAGGCGATCTTGAAGGACTGGTTGGGGCGGCGGCGGGCGTACAGCCAGCGCAGGAGCTGCGGCTCCATGATCTTCAGGGCGTCGGCGGGGGTGGGGACGCCGCCCTTGGAGGAGGACATCTTGGCCATGCCGCTGATGCCGACGAAGGCGTACATGGGGCCGATCGGCTGCTTGCCGCCGAAGATGCCGACGATCTGTCCGCCGACCTGGAAGGAGGAGCCGGGCGAGGAGTGGTCGACGCCGCTGGGCTCGAAGATCACGCCTTCGTACGCCCAGCGCATGGGCCAGTCGACCTTCCAGACCAGCTTGCCGCGGTTGAACTCGTCGAGCCGGACGGTCTCGGAGAAGCCGCAGGGGTCGCAGACGTACGTCAGCTCGGTGCTGTCGTCGTCGTAGGCGGTGACGGTGGTGAAGTCCTTCTCGCAGTTGCCGCAGTAGGGCTTGTACGGGAAGTAGCCGGCCGAGCCGGAGCTGCCGTCGTCCTCGGCCGCGGCGCCGGAGCCCTCGGCGGCCTCCAGCTCGGCCTCGTCGAGCGGCTTCTGCTGCTGCTTCTTGGCCGGGGCCTTCTTGGTGCGGTACTGGTCGAGGATCGCGTCGATGTCGCCGCGGTGCCGCATGGCGTGCAGGATCTGCTCGCGGTAGACGCCGGAGGTGTACTGCCGGGTCTGGCTGATCCCGTCGAACTCGACGCCCAGTTCCGCCAGCGACTCGACCATCGCGGCCTTGAAGTGCTCGGCCCAGTTCGGGTGGGCCGAGCCCGGCGGGGCGGGGACGGAGGTCAGCGGCTTGCCGATGTGTTCGGCCCAGGAGTCGTCGACCCCCGCGATCCCGGCCGGGACCTTGCGGTAGCGGTCGTAGTCGTCCCAGGAGATCAGGTGGCGTACCTGGTGGCCGCGCCGGCGGATCTCGTCGGCGACGAGGTGCGGCGTCATGACCTCGCGGAGGTTCCCGAGGTGGATGGGGCCCGAGGGGGAGAGGCCGGACGCGACGACGACCACCGGAGCGGCAGCGAGTGATGTCGCTTTGCCCGGGGCCCGACGCTCCGACTCCTCGATGACCTCATCCGCGAAACGGGAGACCCAGTCGGTGGTCTCGGTGCTCTGAGCCACGATCGGCACGTCCTCTGGTGTGAAGGCTTGAAGGTTCGAAGTGCGTTCCATTGTCCCAGGCCGGGCCGCATCCGCGAAAACCGCTTTTCACCGCGTGGGATACTCGGTCCCCGTAGTACTTTCCGGAACCCGAGCAGAACGGCAGCCACCCCATGGCCTCGGTCACGTCCCTCAGTCACTCCGTCGAACAGCGTCTCGCGTCCGCCCTCTCGGCTGCTCTGCCGGAGGCCGTCGGCGCGGACCCGCTGCTGCGACGCAGCGACCGGGCGGACTACCAGGCGAACGGGATCCTGGCCCTGGCGAAGAAGGCGAAGGCCAACCCGCGGGAGCTGGCGACGCGGGTCGTCTCCGAGGTGGTCGCCGGTGACCTGATCAAGGACGTCGAGGTCTCCGGGCCGGGCTTCCTGAACGTGACGGTCACCGACCGGGCGATCGTGGAGAACCTCGGCGCGCGGTACGCGGACGCCGACCGCCTCGGGGTGCCCCTCGCGGACGCGCCGGGCACCACGGTGATCGACTACGCCCAGCCGAACGTGGCGAAGGAGATGCACGTCGGCCACCTGCGGTCGGCGGTCATCGGTGCCGCGGTCGTGCAGATCCTGGAGTTCACCGGCGAGACCGTGGTGCGCCGGCACCACATCGGCGACTGGGGCACCCAGTTCGGCATGCTCATCCAGTACCTGGACGAGCACCCGCACGAGCTGGACCACAAGGACTCCGAGGTCAGCGGTGAGGAGGCGATGTCGAACCTCGACCGCCTCTACAAGGCCGCGCGCAGGCTGTTCGACGCGGACGAGGAGTTCAAGACGCGGGCGCGGCGCCGGGTGGTGGACCTCCAGGCCGGGGACCCGCACACCCTGGCCGTGTGGCAGCGGTTCGTCGACGAGTCGAAGATCTACTTCTTCTCCGTCTTCGAGAAGCTGGACATGGAGATCCGGGACGAGGACATCGTCGGCGAGTCGGGTTACAACGACATGCTGGCGGAGACCTGCCGTCTCCTGGAGGAGTCGGGCGTGGCGGTCCGCTCGGAGGGCGCCCTGTGCGTCTTCTTCGACGACGTCAAGGGCCCGGACGGCAACCCGGTCCCGCTCATCGTGCAGAAGTCGGACGGCGGCTACGGCTACGCGGCGACCGACCTGTCGGCGATCCGCGACCGCGTCCTCCAGCTCAAGGCGGACACGCTCGTCTACGTCGTCGACGCGCGGCAGTCGCTGCACTTCAAGATGGTCTTCGAGACCGCGCGCAGGGCCGGCTGGCTGAACGGCGACGCCACGGCGCACCAGCTCGCCTTCGGTACGGTCCTGGGCAAGGACGGCAAGCCGTTCAAGACGCGTGAGGGCGAGACGGTCAAGCTGGTGGACCTCCTCGACGAGGCGGTCGACCGCGCCACGGCGGTCGTGCGGGAGAAGGCGGAGAAGGTCGGCCTGACCGAGCGGGAGATCGAGGAGAACGGCCGGTACGTCGGCATCGGCGCCGTCAAGTACGCCGACCTGTCGACCTCCGCCGTGCGGGACTACAAGTTCGACCTGGACCAGATGGTCTCGCTGAACGGCGACACGTCGGTCTACCTCCAGTACGCGTACGCCCGTGTCCAGTCGATCCTGCGCAAGGCGGGCGAGGCCCGCCCGGCCGCGCACCCGGAGCTGGAACTGGCCCCGGCGGAGCGGGCGTTGGGCCTGCACCTGGACCAGTTCGGGGAGACGGTCCAGGAGGTCGCGGCGGCCTACGAGCCCCACAAGCTGGCCGCGTACCTGTACCAGCTGGCCTCGCACCTGACGACGTTCTACGACCAGTGCCACGTGCTGTCCGCCGACAACGCGCCGGAGGTCGTCGAGAACCGCCTCTTCCTGGTGGACCTCACGGGCCGCACCCTCCACAAGGGCATGGCCCTGCTGGGCATCCGGACACCCGAGCGGCTCTGACCGGCCCTCGTCCCGCCGGCTCCGGCCCCGACCTGTCGCTGCAGGTCGGGGCCGTTTTTCGTGTTCCTGCCGGGCATCACGGCCGGGCGGAACGGGGCAAGATCGAAATGCGGTGGGCGCCGTACGCCCCGACGCTGGCGATGTAGGGCGGAGCGCCGAGGCCGTGACGGCCGAGCACTCCGCCGAGCCATGCGTCGACGAAAGAGGAGAACATGACGGCAACGACGGAGACCCCCACGTCGGAAAAGGCGGGAGTCGGTACGGAAGAGGTCGGTGAGGAATCCGCCATCGGCCCCCTGCTTCTGGCGGCCATGCTGGCCCGTCGCGAGGAGCACGGTGAGGAGTCCGGCATCGAGCACCCGCTGCTCCTGGCCGCGCTGATGCGGCGCGGCCGCGAGGAGCGCGGCGAGGACTCCATCATCCAGCACCCGCTGCTGCTCGCCGCCCTCATGCGGCGCCGCGGCCGCGAGGAGCGCGGCGAGGACTCCATCATCCAGCACCCGCTGCTCCTGGCCGCCCTCATGCGGCGCGGCCGCGAGGAGCGCGGCGAAGGCTCCCTCATCGAACACCCGCTGCTGCTCGCCGCGCTGATGCGGCGTGGTCGCGAGGAGCGCGGCGAAGGCTCCCTCATCGAGAACCCGCTGCTGCTCGCCGCCCTCATGCGGCGCCGCGGCCGCGAGGAGCGCGGCGAGGACTCCATCATCCAGCACCCGCTGCTCCTGGCCGCCCTCA
>NZ_JBIVKQ010000014.1:179994-206163 GCF_044750845.1 Streptomyces sp. NPDC088766
CATGCGGCGCGGCCGCGAGGAGCGCGGCGAGGAGTCCGGCATCGAGCACCCGCTGCTCCTGGCCGCGCTGATGCGCCGCTAGGACGTCGTTCTTCCTGCCCTCCGGACGTCGGGATCGTCGTGATCGCGACACCGGGGGGCAGGCCCCGTAAGACAAGCGAAGACCTTAAGGAACCACAATGGCAGCTGAGTCCGGCGGACAATCGGAACGGGATCCCCTGGAGGCCTTCATCGACGAAGTCTTCGAGGAAATGGTGCGCGAGGCCGGAGTTCCGCACGGCGGCACCGGTGGCAGGTACGGGAAGGACCCGCTGACGGCGGCGCTGGTGGAGGCGGCCATGGCGTCGCTGTCGCAGCCCCAGCCCTCACCGGCCTCGGAACTGGAGCGGGTGCTGTTCGCGCAGTCCCTCGCGAAGGCGTTGGCCGAGTCCCTCGCCCCCGCCCTGGCCGAGTCACTGGCCTCGGAGATCATGAAGGTCCTGACCCACCACGCCGACGCGAAGAACGGCGGCAAGCACCAGCCCGTCGGTGCCACCGGCCGCGAGCGCCGCGGTTCGGGTGAGGGGAAGTCCTGAGCGGATCGCGGATTCGCGCCCGGAGGACGGCGACCGCCCGGCCGGTCCTCCGGATCCGCTCGGTGAAAGCGCCGTTGTCAGTGCCCGCCCTTACTGTCACGGCATGGCGACTCTTCCCAACCCGCTGCCCAGGCTGGCGTCCGATCCCAGCGGGCGTTCCCTCGGCCTCCAGCTCCCGCCGGGCCGGCTGATCGACACGACGAACCAAGGCGCCTGGCACGAGCCGCTGTTGTGGCACGCCGAGAAGGCCGCCGCGCCCGGCAACTGGACCGCGCTGGGCGGGCGGGCCGGGCGGGCCGGACTCCTGCCGGTGCTCATCGACGTGGGCGGCCGGGGCGGCCCGGAGAGGTGGGACCTGATACCCGCGAAGGTGTCCTATCCGGGCGACCACGACGCCGAGGACGTCCTGGCGGACTTCTGGGAGTGGGAGATGGCGGAGGAGGACGACGAGACCGCCGGGATGCTCGCGCCGTTCGGCCCCGACTGGCCCGGACCGGCCTCCTCCCCCTCCCTCACCATCGACCCGGCCACCTGCGCCGCCCACGTCGCCGACTCGCTGACCGACGGCACCCGTTCCTGGCCCGAGAAGCCGCGCCTGGCTCTCGTCCCGGCCCGCCGTTCCGCCGACATCCCGGCCGCCATCGGCTGGTCCGGCCCGCTCAACCACGAGAACGACGTGGCTCGTCTCTGCGCGGTCCTGCGGTCCTGGGAGGACCGCTTCGGCATACGCGTCGTCGCGCTCGGCTTCGATCTGCTCGCGGTCTCCGTGGCCGCGCCGCCCACCACGGCTCAGGAGGCGGAGGCGGTGGCCGCCGAGCACTTCGCGTTCTGCCCGGACAACATCACGCAGGGCCCGGGCAGTCTGCGCGAGTACGCGGAGGAGCTGATCGGCGAGCGCACCTGGTACTTCTGGTGGGACTGACCGTCCTCCCTACTCTCCCCCGATCCCCCGCCCCAGCCTGCGCAGCCCCTCCGCGATCTCCTGCGGGGTCTGCGTCACGAAGCACAGCCGGAGGGTGGAGCGGTCGGGTTCACCGGCGTGGAAGGGGGCGCCGGGGACGTAGGCCACGTCCTGGCGCACCACCGCCGGGAGCAGGGCCGTGGTGTCGTACGGCTCCGGCAGCCGGGCCCAGAGGAACATGCCGCCCTCGGGGCGGTTCCACACCGAGCCCTTCGGGAGGGCGTCCGGCAGACCCGCGAGCATGGCGTCCCGGCGCTCGCGGTACACGCCGGCCACCCTCGCCACGTGGGCGTCGAGATCGGAGACGGCCAGGTACCGTGCGGCGGCGAGCTGGTTGACGGTCGGGGTGTGCAGGTCGGCGGCCTGCTTGGCGACCGCGCAGGCCCGGCGCAGCTGTGCCGGCGCGCGCAGCCAGCCCAGCCGCAGACCGGGGGCCATGACCTTGGAGAAGGAGCCGAGCAGCACGGTCCGGTCGCGGGCGTCGGGGTGGGCGGCGATCCAGGGGACGGGCTCGCCGTCGTAGCGGAGTTCGCCGTAGGGGTCGTCCTCGACGATCCACAGGCCGTGCCGGGCGGCGACGGAGGCGAGGGCGGCGCGGCGCTCGGCGGGCAGGGTGCGGCCGGTGGGGTTCTGGAAGGTGGGGACGGTGTAGAGCAGCTTGGGGCGTTCGCGGACGGTCAGCTCCGCGAGGGCCTCGGGGTCGGGGCCGTCCGCGTCCCCGGGCACGGCGAGGACCCTGGCTCCCGCCAGGCCGAAGACCTGGAGGGCGGCCAGGTAGCAGGGCTCCTCGACGAGGACGGTGTCGCCGGCCTCGACGAGCGCGGTGGCGAGCAGCGACAGACCCTGCTGGGAGCCGGTGGTGACGAGCAGGTCGTCGGCGCCGGTCGGCAGCCCCCGCACGGACATGCGCTGCGCCAGCAGTTCCCGCAGGACGGGCTCGCCCTCGGTGGTGGCGTACTGCAGCGCCCGCCCCGGCGTCTCCTCCAGCACGTGGCGGAAGGCGGCGGCGACGCCCTCCCGGTCGAACAGTTCGGGCGCGGGGAGCCCGCCCGCGAAGTTGATCACCTCGGGCCGCGCGGTGACGGCGAGGATGTCCCGCACGGGCGACCCCCCGACGGCGCGGGCCCGCGCCGCGAGCGGCGGCACGGAAGCGACAGGGGTGGCGGCTGCGGCGGCAACGGTCATGAACGGCTCCTTCGGCTGCGGGCGCGGCGGTCACGCACGCTGTGTTCCTCGCACCCGCGCAGCCTAGGGAAATGACTGCCGTCTACACCCACTTTTTCACCATGCGGACGCCCCTGGTGGGACGGGCGGCGGAAGGCGGAAGGCGGCGGGCGGGTCCTACGGCGTCGGGGACGCCCCCGCCCGCTGCCACGCGGACCCGCCGAGCGGGAACTCGTACGCGGGCCGCCCGTTGTTGCCGCTCGTGCGGAACGGCCTGCCCTTGTCGTCGACGACCAGCGTGCCGTGCCGGGACCCGCTGGACCAGGACAGCTCCAGCGTCCAGCTGACGTCGTACGCGGAGGCGTCGGCGTCGATGTAGTAGACCTCGGGGTCGGACTCGCTGACCTTGAAGGGGAAGTCGGCGTGCCCGGCCTCCGGCACCAGCGCCGGACGCACGGCGTCGAGGGCCACGGTGAAGTAGTGGGTCGGCACGCCGCCCCCGCAGCCGACGCCCGGATAGCCCATGGCGTAGTCGTTCCAGGCGAGCGGCGTCCGCTTCTGGACCGTGCGGACCTTCAGCCCGTCGACGACCACCGTCTCGTCACCGGTACCCTGCACGGTCACCTGCACGAACTGCGACCCCGAGGACACGGCCCCGTGCGCGGCCACCCAGGCGGGCGCGTCCTGCTCGACGGGCGGCGGCGCGACCCGTCCCGGCTCACGGTCGATCAGGTAGTGCTGGTTGCAGGGGTCCAGCCAGGCGTTCGGGCGGACCTCCACCGTGAGCGGGGGAGCCGCGCTGCCGTCCTCGACGGCCGTGCCGGGCCGCCCGCCGCCGGAGGCCGAGGGGGACGGCGTCCGCGAAGAGGACGCGGAGACGGATACCGACGGGGACGCGGACGGCGAGGCGGAGACCGACCCGCTCCCGGACGGCGCCGCGCTCCCCGTCCCCTTCTCCTGCACGGACCGGGCGGCCCCGGCCTCCCGCGCACCCCCGGCGTCCTCGGCGCCACCGCCGGACAGCCGCATCCCGAGAACCACGGCTGTGGCCACGGCGACGACGGCGACCCCGGCCAGAACGGCCCGCCGCCCACGCCGGCCGGCGGACGGCCGCGGTACGCCGTCCCGCGCGAGGTCGGTGACGACGACGGCCGGCTCCGTCTCGGAGTCGGGGTCGGGGTCGTCCCCCACCGCCTCCACCGGGACCACGTCCGGCGCCACCACCGGCGCCGCGTCCGGCTCCCGCTCCGGCTCCACCGGCGGCTGCACCGCCGGCCCGCTCTCCTTCTTGCCCCGCCCCGCGTCCGCCAGCACCCACCGCCGGTGCAGCTCGACCAGCTCGGCCGGCGAGGCCTTGCACAGCCGGGCGAGCCGTTCGACGGGCGCGTAGTCCGTGGGGATGGCGTCCCCGTTGCAGTAGCGGTGCAGCGTCGACGTACTCATGTGAAGCCGTTTCGCGAGCGTGCCGTAGCTCAGCCCGGACCGGTCCTTCAGTTCTCGCAGCAGTTCCGCGAACTCGGCCGCAGCCACCGTTCGTCCACCCCTCGTGTCCCATCCCGGCGTTCCAGGGATGGTGTGTCTTCCCAGCTCAGACCCGTTGCGGGCGTTCCAGCGTCCCGGATCGTCCGCAGGTCGTGGCGGCCGGGACGGATCTCCCCACAAGCTGTGGCCATCCAAGCACGCCGCTCCCGGCACCCGGTCGAGCGGTGTACGCCAACCACCCTTTTCGGTAAGAGGAATTCACCATGCGCATCCGCCGCACCAGCCGCCTGCTCGTCCCCGCCGTCGCCGCGCTCGCCGCTCTCTCGCTCACGGCCTGCGAGAACGGAACGGGCACCGAGGACGAGGGCGCGTCCACCCCCGCGTCGTCGGTCACGGCGCAGCCCCGGGGGACCGACAAGCCGGCCACCGGCTCGGACAAGGGCACCGGCACCGGCACCGGATCGGGCACGGACACGGACACGGACACGGGATCCGGCTCCGGCTCCGGCTCCGGCTCGGCCGCGAAGCCGGCCGGCGGAACGTCCGCCAAGCCGGGCGCCGGCCCCGCCACGGACGACAAGGACCCGAACGCCCCCGAGAACCGCGTCCTGTGCAACGGCTCGAACACGAAGGTGACCGCCCAGCCGGTCCCGCGCCCCCTCAACCACATGCTGATCACGGTCACGAACACCGGCAGCAAGGTGTGCGACCTGACCTACTACCCGGTGCTCCGCTTCGACGAGATGCAGTGGGCGCCGACGGCGGCGGAGGCGACCAAGCCGCAGGCGGTCACGACCCTCTCACCCGGCGAGTCCGGTTACGCGGGCGTCCTGCTGTCGGCGGCCGACGGCAGCGGCGACGGCGGCACGACCGCCAGGAAGCTGACGGTCGCCTTCCAGGGCCGCACCCCGAACAGCGACGGCGGCGCCTCCGCGACGCCGCCGCTCCCGGCCAAGGGCGTCTACTACGACAGCTCGCTGACGGTGACGTACTGGCAGCAGAGCATGGACGACGCGCTCGCCTGGTAGGTCACTGGTTCACCGCAGGGTCCGGGCCACCTCGGTGGCCCAGTAGGTGAGGATGTTCTGCGCCCCCGCCCGCTTGATGCCGGTGAGCGCCTCCAGGATGGCCCGGTCGCGGTCGACCCAGCCCTTCTCGGCGGCGGCCTCGATCATCGAGTACTCGCCGGAGATCTGGTAGGCGGCGACGGGCACGTCCACCGCGTCGGCGACCCGCGCGAGGATGTCGAGGTAGGGCCCGGCCGGCTTGACCATCACCATGTCGGCGCCCTCCTCGAGGTCGAGGGCCAGCTCGCGCAGGGACTCACGCACATTGGCGGGGTCCTGCTGGTACGTCTTGCGGTCCCCCTGCAACGAGGAGCCGACGGCCTCCCGGAAGGGCCCGTAGAAGGCGGAGGAGTACTTGACGGTGTAGGCGAGGACGGCGACGTCCTCCCGCCCGATCTGGTCGAGGGCGTCACGGACGACCCCGATCTGCCCGTCCATCATGCCGCTGGGCCCCACGACATGGGCGCCCGCGTCGGCCTGGACCTGCGCCATCTCGGCGTACCGCTCGAGGGTGGCGTCGTTGTCGACACGGCCCTGCTCGTCGAGCACCCCGCAGTGCCCGTGGTCGGTGAACTCGTCGAGGCAGAGGTCGGACATCACCAGCAGGTCGTCCCCGACCTCGGCCCGCACGTCCCGCAGCGCGACCTGGAGAATGCCGTCCGGGTCGGTCCCCACCGTCCCGAGGGCGTCCTTCTTGGACTCCTCCGGCACCCCGAAGAGCATGATCCCGGAGATCCCGGCCTCCACGGCCTCCGCGGCGGCCTTCTTCAGGCTGTCGCGGGTGTGCTGCACGACTCCGGGCATCGCCCCGATCGGCACCGGCTCGCTCACGCCCTCCCGCACGAACGCGGGAAGGATGAAGTCGGCCGGGTGCAGCCGGGTCTCGGCGACCATGCGCCGCATGACGGGGGTGGTCCGCAGCCGCCGCGGACGCGAACCGGGAAAGGATCCGTACTTCGTCATGCGCTCTACGCTACGCCCGTCCCACCCGCGCCTTTGCCGACGCCGAGTCGGGCCCGCGACGGCCTCCCCCTCCCAGGTCACCCGTACCGGCCTGCCCGAGCCGTCCGGGGCGGGCGGGGGTCAAAATCCCTGCCAGACGGCCTTGGCGCCGGAATCGCCGATGCGGTAGACCTGCACGACCGCCCCGACTCCGACGACCATGGCCAGCACCGTGCCCACGACCAGGATCACGCGGGAGGAGGCGAGCGGGCCCGCCGCCCCGGACGCGCCACCCGACCCGGACACGTCACCCGACCCGGCCGGCAGGAAGCGGTGCAGGAGCCCGCGGTGCAGCAGCCACAGCAGCACCGCCAGCACGAAGATCGCCACGACCCAGGGCAGCAGCTCGTCGCCCATCTCCGTGTGACGTTCCACGGCGGCGGTCTCCGAGACCCGTTCCGCCAGCCATTCACCGGCGTCCGTCGCCAGCGGCACCGACACCAGGGCCGCCAGGGCCAGCAGCGGAAGCCCGACCCCGGCCCTGCGCATGACCGCGGGCCACGCCGCGCACACCACCAGCGCGAGCGCCGACAGGGGTACCAGCACTACCACGACGTGCACCCACAGCGGATGCGCCGGAACTCCGTTGATCGTCGTTGTTCCCATGCCGGCTCCGGACTAGGCGGTCAGATGTGGCCACCGTAGAAGCGCCCGGTGCCCATCGCGCGCCGGGTGAACTCCGGACGACCCCACCGGCACACCGGCCGGGCGCACCGCGGACCGGTAACAACGCCTGCGCGGAAGGCAGTCGACGGGCGAACGGCGGACGGCGGACGGGGGACGGGCCGGGATGACCGAGCGGGTGAACCGTCACCGCGGCGGTCGAGCCGATGGCCCATCCCCGCTCGTCGCCTCCTCCCGGAGGTGTTGAGCTGATTCCCGAGGGGGGGCAGCAGACGACCTACGACCGAGGAAGACCATGAAACGCTTCGCCACCCGGGCCGCACTGGTGTGCCTGTCCACCGCCGCTGCCGCCGCGGTGATCGCCTGCCCTGCGTCCGCCACCACGCCGTCCGTACCGCGCGGCGGCGCCTCCGACCCCGCCGCCGCGGCCGGACTCGACCCCCAGACCCTCGCCGACCTCGAGACCTCCATGCGCGGCGAGGCCTACGCCAACGCCTCGTACACCTTCTACGCCGCCCAGGCCGACCGCGAGAACCTCCCGGCCACCGCGCGGCTGTACCGCAAGACGGCTTCGGTGGAACTGAACGAGCACTTCCGCGAGGAGGCCGCCCTGGCCGGTGTGGTCGGCTCCGACGCGGACAACCTGCGCGCCGCCATCGCCGGCGAGACCTACGAGACGAACGTCATGTACCCCACGTTCGCCCGGCAGGCCGCGGCCGACGGCGACGACAACGCCGCCGAGCTGTTCACCGAGATCGCCAAGGACGAGGCCCAGCACCTCGCGAGGTTCCGCGCGGCACTGGAAGTCGTCGAGACCGGCCGCGGCCGCATCCCCGCCCCGCCGCCCGTCGACGCGGTCGAGGTCCCCGCCGGCGGCCCGGAGGTCCGCTCGGCACGCACCCTGGCAAACCTCGACACCGCCATGCACGGCGAGGCCCTCGCCCACGCCCGCTACACCCTCTACGCCGAGCACGCCGCCGCCGACAACCGCCCCGCCCTGGCCCGCCTGTTCCGGGGGACGGCCGGTATCGAACTGCGCGAGCACTTCGCCGGTGAGGCGAAGCTGTACGGCCTGGTCCGCACCACCCGGGAGAACCTGACCAAGACCATCGCCGGCGAACGCTACGAGGCCGAGGCCATGTACCCCACCTTCGCCCGCCGCGCCGAGGCCGTCGGCGACCAGAAGGCCGCCCGCCTGTTCCGCCACAACGCGTCCGACGAAGCCGGCCACGCCCGGGCCTTCCAGCGGATGCTCGACAACCCTCAGTGACACAGCCCGCCCCACGCCCACGCCCTGGACCGCCCCTCGTCCGGACACCGGCCGCCTCGGCGGCAAGCCGTACTCCAGCAGCGCCAAGGGCGCGTCGCTGACCTGCACCTTCACGGTCCGCTCCGCCGCCTGGACGGTCTCCCGCGCGGCCACCTCGGGCCAGGCGTACGTCCACCTCCCGCAGCCCGAAGGCGATGCGGTCCCGCCCTTCGGGGAAGCGGTCGGCGAGGCTGCGGATGTCTACGGGGGCGCCCTGCGGCAGCGACAGGAGGTGGACGGCCGGCCCTATCGCGGTCAGGGACAGCGCCCGGTGCTGGGCGAGGTGGTTGCCGATGATCGTGTAGTGGCTCGGCCGGTACGCACGTACGTGGGTGACACCGGAGCGGGTGGCGCTCGGCCGAACGCCCGGTGCCGGGCGTGGGGCAGGGATAGCCCTCGTCACAGCCATAAGGAACAGCTACAGCACGCCTGACGGTCCCGACTGCGTAGAAGTGGCCCCGGCTCCCGCCCGCATCCTGGTCCGCGACTCCGAGCACCCCCAGGGACCTAGGCTCACCCCGGCCCCCACCGCCTGGGCGGCCTTCCTGCCTTACGCGTCCGGCCACTGACGTCACGCACCACGCCCCGCCGTCTCCGCAAGAGACGACGGGGCGCAAGGTGCCGTCGAGGCCGGGGCGGCTACGTCGCCCGCCGCCGCCGCGCCCCCGGCCGCCGCTCGCTGGGCCGGCTGACCGGGTCCCCGGCCTCCCGCGCGGCGGCGCGGCGCCGCAGGCCGAACTCGGCCAGCGCCTCCGCGAGCTTGTGCACGGACGGCTCCGGAGCCATCACGTCCACCCGCAGCCCGTGCTCCTCGGCCGTCTTCGCGGTCGCCGGACCGATGCAGGCGATCACCGTCACGTTGTGCGGCTTGCCGGCGATGCCCACCAGGTTGCGCACCGTGGAGGACGACGTGAACAGCACGGCGTCGAACCCGCCGCCCTTGATCGCCTCACGGGTCTCGGCCGGCGGCGGCGAGGCCCGCACGGTCCGGTAGGCGGTGACGTCGTCGACCTCCCAGCCCAGCTCGATGAGCCCGGCGACGAGCGTCTCGGTGGCGATGTCGGCCCGCGGCAGGAACACCCGGTCGATCGGGTCGAAGACCGGGTCGTAGGGCGGCCAGTCCTCCAGCAGGCCCGCCGCGGACTGCTCACCGCTGGGCACCAGGTCCGGCTTCACACCGAAGGCGACCAGCGCCCTGGCCGTCTGCTCCCCCACCGCCGCGACCTTGATCCCGGCGAAGGCGCGGGCGTCGAGCCCGTACTCCTCGAACTTCTCCCGCACCGCCTTGACCGCGTTCACCGAGGTGAAGGCGATCCACTCGTACCGCCCGGTCACCAGCCCCTTGACGGCCCGCTCCATCTGCTGGGGCGTGCGCGGCGGCTCGACGGCGATGGTCGGCACCTCGTGCGGCACGGCGCCGTAGGAGCGCAGCTGGTCGGAGAGCGACGCCGCCTGCTCCTTGGTGCGCGGCACGAGCACCTTCCAGCCGAACAGCGGCTTGGACTCGAACCAGGCGAGCTGGTCGCGCTGGGCGGGGGCGGAACGCTCACCGACCACGGCTATGACCGGCCTGCCGCCCTCGGGCGAGGGCAGCACCTTCGCCTGCTTCAGCGTCTGCGCGATGGTGCCGAGCGTGGCGCTCCAGGTCCGCTGCCGGGTCGTCGTACCGGCGACGGTGACGGTCATCGGGGTGTCGGGCTTGCGCCCGGCCGCGACGAGCTCCCCGGCGGCGGCCGCCACGGAGTCCAGCGTCGTGGACACCACGACGGTCCCGTCGGACACGCCGACCTCGGTCCAGCACCGGTCGGAAGCGGTCCGCGCGTCGACGAACCGGACGTCCGCGCCCTGCGCGTCGCGCAGCGGCACACCGGCGTACGCGGGCACGCCGACGGCGGCCGCGATACCGGGGACGACCTCGAAGGGAACACCGGCCGCCGCGCAGGCGAGCATTTCCTCGGCCGCGTACGTATCAAGTCCCGGGTCCCCGGACACCGCACGGACGACCCGCCTGCCGCCCCGCGCGGCCTCCATGACAAGATGTGCGGCATCCCGCACGGCGGGGCTCCCAACGCTTGTTGACGTGGCGTCAACGAGCGTCGGGTGCGGTGCGCCCGTGCCCGGAAGAGAGCCCGAGGACGGGCCGGCTTCCGCGTGCACGACGGTGACGCCGGGTCGGGCGTGCGTGCGCACGACGTCGAGCACCTCGTGCTCGGCGACGAGGACGTCCGCGTGGGCCAGCGCCTCCACGGCGCGCAGAGTCAGCAGTCCCGGATCCCCGGGTCCGGCACCCAGGAAGGTGACGTGCCCATGTTCCGGAGCGGCGGGAAGAGTGGTGGGGCTCACTGTGCTCGCTCCCCCATCAGACCGGCCGCGCCCTGGGCGAGCATCTCGGCGGCGAGTTCGCGGCCGAGCGCCATTGCCCGGTCGTACGTCTCGGGCACGGGACCGGTGGTGGACAGCTGCACCGTGCGGGAACCGTCGGTGGTGCCGACGACGCCCCGCAGGCGCATTTCCTTGACAATCTGCCCGTCGGCCAGGAGGCCGGCCAGCGCGCCCACGGGGGCGCTGCAACCGGCTTCCAGGGCGGCGAGCAGTGACCGTTCGGCGGTCACGGCGGCCCGGGTGAAGGGGTCGTCGAGTTCGCCGAGCGCGGCGATCAGGTCCGCGTTGCCCGCGGCACACTCGATCGCCAGTGCTCCCTGGCCGGGAGCGGGCAGGACCGTGTCGACCGACAGGAAGTCGGTCACCTCGTCGCTGCGGCCCATGCGGTTCAGCCCGGCCGCGGCCAGCACGACCGCGTCCAGTGCGCCGTCGCGCACGTACCCGATCCGGGTGTCGACGTTCCCCCGGATCGGCACGGTCTCGATGTCCAGCCCGTGGCTGCGCGCGTACGCGTTCAGCTGCGCCGTGCGGCGCGGCGAGCCCGTACCGATGCGCGCCCCGCGCGGCAGGTCGGTGAACTTCAGCGCGTCCCGGGCGACGATGACGTCACGCGGGTCCTCGCGTTCCGGTATCGCGGCCAGGACCAGGTCCTCGGGCTGCCCGGTCGGGAGGTCCTTCAGCGAGTGAACCGCGAAGTCGACCTCACCCCGCGTCAGCGCGTCCCGCAGCGCGGTGACGAACACGCCCGTGCCGCCGATCTGCGCGAGGTGCTCACGGGAGGTGTCGCCGTACGTGGTGATCTCGACGAGTTCCACGGGCCGGCCGGTCACCTGGCTCACGGCGTCCGCCACCTGCCCCGACTGGGCCATGGCGAGCTTGCTGCGCCTGGTCCCCAGCCTCAGTGCGTTCGTACTCATGCCGCTCATGCCGGCCCTCGGTTCTCTGCGTTCTTCTCGGTGCTGTCCTCGGCGCGCGAGACGGAGGCCACCGTCTCCTGGTCGAGGTCGAACAGGGTCCGCAGCGCGTCCGCGTACCCGGCGCCGCCGGGTTCGGCCGCGAGCTGCTTGACCCGTACGGTCGGCGCGTGCAGCAGCTTGTCGACGACGCGCCGCACGGTCTGGGTGATCTCCGCACGGTGTTTGTCGTCCAGGCCGGGCAGCCGGCCGTCGAGCCGGGCGATCTCACCGGCGACGACGTCGGCGGCCATGGCGCGCAGGGCGACCACGGTCGGGGTGATGTGCGCGGCGCGCTGCGCGGCGCCGAACGCGGCGACCTCGTCGGAGACGATCCGCCGCACCTGGTCGACGTCGGCGGCCATCGGCGCGTCCGCGGAGGCCTCGGCGAGCGACTCGATGTCCACCAGCCGCACCCCGGCGAGCCGGTGCGCGGCCGCGTCGACGTCCCGCGGCATCGCCAGGTCCAGCAGGAACAGCACCGGCTCGGGCCGTACCGGCACGGGGGCGGGCTCGGGCCTGCGGCGCTCGGGGATGCGGCCGACGGTGGCGGCGGTCGCGGCCAGCGCGGTGATCAGCTCGGCGTCGGCCTCGGGGCGGCGCGCGGCCTCCCGGCGGTCGACGGCCTGGCCGGCCGCCCAGGCGGCGTGCTGTTCCAGCGTGGCCGCGTCCATGCCGGCCACGGCGGCCTCCCCCATCAGGGAGAAGCCGGGCTGCACGGCGGAGAGGTCCAGCGGACAGCCCTCGTCGGTTCCGACGGAGGTCGGCGGCAGCGGGCGTATGTCCGCGTGCTCGGGCCGGCCGCCGGCAAAGGCGAGGGCGGCGGGCGTTCCGGTGCGGCCCTCGACGGAGGCCGCGACCGCTTCCGCCGTGAGGACGAGTCCGGTCGCGCCGGTGCAGGAGACGGCGACGTCGGCGCGTGCCAGTTCCGCCGGTACCGACTCCATGGGCACGGCCCGGGAGACGATGACCGGCTCGCCGTTCTCGGCGAGGATCTGCGCGAGGCGCTCGGCGCGGTCGAAGGTGCGGTTGGCGACGACGATCTCGGCGACGCCGGCGCGCGCGAGCGTCGCGGCGGCCAGGGAGGACATGGAGCCGGCGCCGATGACCAGGGCGCGCTTGCCCCGCGCCCACGCGGTGACGTCCCCGCCCGCCGCCAGCTGCTCCAGGCCGAAGGTGACCAGGGACTGCCCGGCGCGGTCGATGCCGGTCTCGGAGTGGGCCCGCTTGCCGACCCGCAGGGCCTGCTGGAACAGGTCGTTCAGCAGCCGTCCGGCGGTGTGCAGCTCCTGGGCGCGGGCCAGGGAGTCCTTGATCTGGCCGAGGATCTGCCCCTCGCCGACGACCATCGAGTCCAGTCCGCAGGCCACCGAGAACAGGTGGTGGACGGCGCGGTCCTCGTAGTGCACGTAGAGGTAGGGGGTGAGCTCCTCCAGGCCGACGCCGCTGTGCTGGGCGAGCAGTGTGGACAGCTCGGCGACACCGGCGTGGAACTTGTCCACGTCGGCGTAGAGCTCTATGCGGTTGCAGGTGGCGAGCACCCCGGCCTCGGTGGCCGGTTCGGCCGCGACGGTGTCCTGCAGCAGCTTGGCCTGGGCGTCCGCGGAGAGCGCGGCCCGTTCCAGGACGCTCACGGGGGCGCTGCGGTGGCTCAGTCCGACGACGAGGAGACTCATGCCGGCATCACGGCGGGTACGTCCCCGTCGGGTCCCTGGTCGGTGGCGTCCGCGCGGCGCACGGCGGGGGCGGGGACGGCGCCGTCGTGCGCCGCGGCCTCCTCACCGGCCTTGCGCTGCTCGTGGAAGGCGAGGATCTGCAGCTCGATGGAGAGATCGACCTTGCGTACGTCGACGCCGTCCGGGACGGACAGCACGGTCGGCGCGAAGTTCAGGATGGAGGTGACGCCGGCGGCGACGAGACGCTCGCACACCTGCTGGGCGACGCCCGGCGGGGTGGTGATGACCCCGATGGAGACGCCGTTGTCGGAGATGATCTTCTCCAGGTCGTCGCTGTGCTGGACCGGGATCCCGGCGACCTGCCGGCCGGTCATCTCGGGGTCGGCGTCGATGAGCGCCGCGACCCGGAAACCCCGGGAGGCGAACCCGCCGTAGTTGGCCAGCGCCGCGCCGAGGTTGCCGATGCCGACGATCACAACCGGCCAGTCCTGGGTCAGGCCCAGTTCGCGGGAGATCTGGTAGACGAGATACTCGACGTCGTAGCCGACGCCCCGGGTCCCGTAGGAGCCCAGGTAGGAGAAGTCCTTGCGCAGCTTCGCGGAGTTGACCCCCGCCGCGGCCGCGAGTTCCTCGGAGGAGACCGTGGGAACCGAGCGCTCCGACAGTGCGGTCAGCGCGCGGAGGTACAGCGGAAGCCGGGCGACGGTGGCCTCGGGAATCCCTCGGCTACGGGTCGCCGGTCGGTGAGTTCGGCCAGTTGCCACGGTGCTCCTGCGGGTAGAGCGGGGCTGTAGGCGGTCACACGTCCCCAGACCGCCCCGTCGAATGCAGGCTATGTCTTTGTGAACGCGTGCACAAAGATGGTGTCCGATTTGCCCGGCCAACGTGACCGGGGTCACGCGCCCCCGGCGCCTTCGCGGGGAACCGGCGCAGACCCGCGCGCGTTCCTTGATTATCGGGGGCAAAACCGCACACTCTCCTCACGAATCCCGCCCCCGAGATCTGGTCACCATCGATCCTAAGCGACTTTTCACCACACTTGGACTGCCCGGTCAGTTGCCTGTGAGTTCCGCGCGCAGCCGTTCCTCGTTCACGCGCCAGAAGGTGTGCTGCCGCCCGTCCACGAGCACCACCGGGACCTGCTCCCAGTACTGCTCGTGCAGCCGCGGATCCTCGGTGATGTCCCGCTTCTCCCACGGCACGCCGAGATCACCGCACACCTTCTCGATCACCTCCTGCGCGTCGTCGCACAGATGACATCCGGGCTTGCCGATCAACGTCACGAGCCGGTCCTGCGGAGCGGGGCCCTTGCGGCGGAAGAGGGGACTCATGTCAGCCATTCTCCCGCGCGCCCCGCACGGGCGGCCGGACACCTTCCTTAACGACACGGCCGCGGAGTGTTCACACCCTCCGAACCTCGTGACCGACGGAACCACCGGGCGGACTGGCTATGCTCACGCCATGGCCGCTCTTGGATGGCTCACCCCCCGTAGGCGCTCCGCCACGGCGCGGAGCGTGTTGGCAGGCGAGGCCTCGGCGGAGGCCGCCCGCAAGGACGTCTCCGCGCAGGAACCGCAGTTCCCCGTACAGGGCGACGACCTGGCCGCCGCGTTCTTCGACCTCGACAACACGGTGATGCAGGGCGCCGCCCTCTTCCACTTCGGCCGGGGCCTGTACAAACGGAAGTTCTTCGAGACCCGCGAACTGGCCCGGTTCGCCTGGCAGCAGGCGTGGTTCCGGCTGGCCGGCGTCGAGGACCCGGAACACATGCAGGAGGCCCGCGACTCGGCCCTGTCGATCGTCAAGGGCCACCGGGTGGCCGAGCTGCAGTCGATCGGCGAGGAGATCTACGACGAGTACATGGCCGAGCGGATCTGGCCCGGCACCCGGGCCCTCGCCCAGGCCCACCTGGACGCGGGCCAGCGGGTGTGGCTGGTCACCGCGGCCCCCGTGGAGATCGCCCAGGTGATCGCCCGCCGCCTCGGCCTCACCGGCGCCCTCGGCACGGTCGCCGAGTCCGTCGACGGCATCTACACGGGCAAGCTGGTCGGCGAACCGCTGCACGGCCCCGCGAAGGCCGAGGCGGTCCGCGCCCTGGCCGCGGCGGAGGGCCTGGACCTCTCCCGCTGCGCCGCCTACAGCGACTCCCACAACGACATCCCGATGCTCTCCCTCGTCGGCCACCCCTACGCCATCAACCCCGACGCCAAGCTCCGCAGGCACGCCCGCGAACTCGACTGGCGGCTGCGCGACTACCGCACGGGCCGCAAGGCGGCGAAGGTCGGCATCCCGGCGGCGGCGGGCGTGGGCGCGGTGGCGGGCGGCACCGCGGCGGCCATCGCACTGCACCGCCGGCGCCGTTAGCCGACAGCCGACAGCCGACAGCCGACAGCCGACAGCCGACAGCCGACGGTACGACCGTCCAACTGCGGTCACGGTGCTCACCCGGACGGGCAGCCGCAGCGAAACACGGCCAATCCCGCCGTCGTACCCCCGCACGTCCCCGGCCAGTCCTGTTGTCTGCGCACCGCCACAACACGCCCCCGTCCGACCGGAAATGCGAATCTTTCCGGTCAACAAGCGTTCACCCTGCGCAACCTGAATGGGCGTCAATAGGCTACGGAAGCGACGTAACCGGTGAATTGAGCAACTGGGTGTAGCAGGGCCTATACGAAGCGTTATTCTCCTCAGACGCATTCCGGTACCCCTCCGTCGCTACGACGGGTGAAAGGTTCCGCACTGCACGTGATGGAAGCTCTGCCTCTGGGAGTCCCGTGTACCCACACGTCGGGGTTGACGCCTCGGGCCTGGCTACGCTGCGCGCAACGGTCGCTACGGTCCAGGACCTGCTGCGCGGCTTCGTCCCCACCGCGTACGCCGTCCCCGCCTTCGCCGCCGCCGCGCCCGTGGGCCCGTGCTACGCACTGGCCGACGGTCTTGAGCAGGTGCCGGCGCGCGGCGCCGTCGCCGAAGGGCGGCGGTCGGGCGACGGACGGGTGGCCGGCAGACGCGGACGCGCGACCGGCGCGACCACCGCCCGCCGACCGGCCGCCGACAGCGACAGCGCCCGCATGATGGACCTCGTCGAGCGGGCCCAGGCCGGCGAGGCCGACGCGTTCGGGCGGCTCTACGACCAGTACAGCGACACGGTGTACCGGTACATCTACTACCGCGTGGGCAGCAAGGCGACCGCCGAGGACCTGACCAGCGAGACCTTTCTGCGCGCCCTGCGCCGGATCGGCACCTTCACCTGGCAGGGCCGCGACTTCGGCGCCTGGCTCGTCACCATCGCCCGCAACCTCGTCGCCGACCACTTCAAGTCCAGCCGCTTCCGGCTGGAGGTCACCACCGGCGAGATGCTCGACGCCAACGAGGTCGCGCGCTCCCCGGAGGACTCCGTCCTCGAGTCCCTCTCCAACGCCGCCCTGCTGGACGCCGTACGACGGCTCAACCCGCAGCAGCAGGAGTGCGTGACCCTGCGCTTCCTCCAGGGCCTCTCCGTCGCCGAGACCGCACGGGTCATGGGCAAGAACGAAGGTGCCATCAAGACCCTGCAGTACCGGGCCGTCCGCACGCTCGCGCGTCTCCTGCCGGACGACACCCGCTGACCCGGCACCGGCCCCGCCCGTTCCCGCCACGCCCCCGCCCACGCCCCCGCCCCCGCCTACTGTCGGCTACCTCAACTCACGTTCGGTGAAAGTCCGTTGACTTCCCCATCCGATCATCCGTCGTCCGTAACCCAAGTGCCGCGCCAGTCGTTGTGCGGGATACAGGCTCCCTGTGGTCACGTCCTGGCCGGCCTCGATCACTCGTTCGCACGGAAGCGGTCGAGGACGTGCAACCCTCAGGACCCCCGAGGAGTCGACCGTCATGACGAGAGGAGGTGCCGCCAGTGATCGCGAACGTATCGGCGCACCGGCGGGCGAACGCCTTCGCCCAGGCCCTGGAGGAGCAGTCCGACCGGGGCACGGCGGCCGAGCAGACCGAAGGACCACCGCCGGCCCCGGCAGCCGCGGACCAGACCGAGCAAGGCCGGATCCTGGCCCTCGCGACGAGTCTCGCCGAGCTGCCGAGACCGGAGATGGACCCCGAGGTCAAGGTCGTCCAGCGGGCGCAGTTGGTCGCCGCGATGGAGGCCATGCTTCAGGCGGGCACCATGGGCGAGGCGGCGGACCGTTCGGTGCCGGAACAACGCGCCGTCCGGGCGCGGGGTGCCCACAGGGCGACACCGCTGGGCAAGTTCCGTCCGCGGACACGGCTCGCCAAGGGCCTCACCGCGGGCGGCCTGAGCGTCGGAGTGGCCGCCGGCGCCTTCGGCGGGGTCGCGGCCGCGAGTTCCGACGCCCTCCCCGGTGACTCGCTCTACGGCCTGAAGCGCGGCATAGAGGATTTCAAGCTCAACTACCTCGCCGAGGGCGAGAGCGAGCGCGGCCAGGCCTATCTCGACCAGGCCTCCACCCGGCTCAGCGAAGCCCGCCGGCTCATGGAGCGCGGGCGCGGCGGCGCCCAGCTCGACCACGAGTCCGTCGGCGAGGTCCGCCGTGCCCTGTCCGGCATGCGCTACGACGCCTCCGAGGGCCATCGCCTGCTCCACGAGGCGTACGAGCGCGACCCGGACTCCCTCGGCCCCATCCAGGCCCTGTCCACCTTCTCGCGCTCGCACCGAGAGGTCTGGGGCGCCCTGCGCGACCGGCTCCCCGTCCAGCTCGGGGACGTCAGCCGGCAGGTGTCGTCGGTGTTCGACGCCATAGACGAAGAGGTCGCCCCGCTGCGCTCCCTGCTGCCCCAGCCCCCGGCCCCGGGCGGCGCCCAGGACAGCGGACGGGGCACCGGTCCGACGTCCCCCGGCCCGTCGGGCACCGGCCGCTCGACCACGCCCAGCGCGGGCGGCGGCTCCCCGGCCACCGGCAGCCCCGACAGCGGCGGACCCAGCAAGTCGGCCGACCCCGGCGAGGACGGCCTCCTCGGCGGCAACACGGGCGGCCTGCTCGACCCGCCGCAGGACACCAGCACCTCGTCCCCGACCACGACCCCGACCACCGAGCCGGACGTCACGCTGCCACCCCTCCTCCCCGGCCTCCTGCCGGGCCTGGGCATCGACAGCGAGGACGCGGGCTAGCGGCCTCCGCACGGACTCGTACGGCGGTGGGGGCGACCTTCTCGGGAAGGCCGCCCCCACCGCCGTAGGCATCTACGCACCCGGCTCAGAAGAACACCGAAGGCTCAGAAGAACACCGACCGCCGCTGCACCAACAGCTTGGCCCCTCCGTCTGCTGCACTCGCACCGCTCCGCAGGCTTCGCACAGCTGCGCCGGACTCCGCCCGGCGACCGCAGCCACCCGTCCCCACAGACCCTTCACCTCAGCGGAACAGCACTCAGAAGAACACCGACCGCCGCTGCACCAACAGCTTGTAGAGCGTGTGCTGGATCTGTTCCCGGACCTGGTCCGTCAGGTTGAACATCAGCATCGGGTCCTCGGCCGCCTCCGGCGGATAGCCGTCCGTGGGGATCGGCTCGCCGAACTGGATCGTCCACTTCGTGGGCAGCGGAATCGCGCCGAGCGGGCCGAGCCAGGGGAACGTCGGGGTGAGCGGGAAGTACGGGAAGCCGAGCACGCGGGCGAGCGTCCTGGCGTTGCCGATCATGGGGTAGATCTCCTCGGCCCCCACGACCGAGCAGGGGATGATCGGGGCGCCCTGCCGCAGCGCCGTCGACACGAAGCCGCCCCGGCCGAACCGCTGGAGCTTGTAGCGCTCGCTGAAGGGCTTCCCGATGCCCTTGAAGCCCTCCGGCATCACCCCGACCAGCTCGCCCTGCGCCAGGAGCCGTTCGGCGTCCTCCGAGCACGCCAGGGTGTGCCCGAGCTTGCGGGCCAGCTCGTTGACGACCGGCAGGACGAACACCAGGTCGGCGGCGAGCAGCCGCAGGTGACGGCCGGCGGGGTGCTGGTCGTGGACGGCGACCTGCATCATCAGCCCGTCCAGGGGCAGTGTCCCGGAGTGGTTGGCGACGATCAGCGCACCGCCGTCCGCCGGGATGTTCTCGATGCCCTTCACCTCCACCCGGAAGTACTTCTCGTACACCGGGCGCAGCAGGGACATCAGGACCTGGTCGGTCAGCTCCTGGTCGTAGCCGAAGTCGTCGACGTCGTAGTCACCGGTCAGCCGGCGGCGCAGGAAGGACAGCCCGCCGGCGATCCGCCGCTCCAGGCCGCCGCCGTCGCCGTCCGGCCGCAGTGACTGTTCCTCACCGGTCACGGGAACATCATCCTGCGGAACCGCCCTGGTGGGCAGGGGCTGGACCGCACCGGCCTCAGCGGCCTCACCGATCTCACGGACCGGCGCCGGTTCGCCGGTCCCGCGCCGGTTCCCCGCGCCCCGGCGCCGGGACGGCCGCTGCACGGCACCCCCGCGGGACCGGTCGTCGTCGAACGGAATGACCTTGGCGTCCGCCATCGTTGATGCGCTCCTCAGTTGGCGCTCTGCGTCGGGGGGTGGCCGCCGCCCGCGTGGGGCAGCGCGGCGATCCGGTCGACGACCCCGGCAAGGGCCTCGGGGGGCAGGAGCCCCGGCCCCTGGCTGTGTGCGAAGTCCGCGAAGGTCTCCGCGGTGGTGTACCTCGGCGTGTATCCCAGCGTCTCGCGCATCTGGTCGGTCGCCACGACCCTGCCGTGCGTGAGCAGCCGGATCTGCTCGGGCGAGAAGTCCGTCATGCCCAGCGTACGCACCAGGGTGCCCGCCCAGGTGACGGCCGGCAGCAGGAGCGGGACGGTGGGCCTGCCGAGCCGCCGCGAGCACTGCGACAGCAGCAGCACGCCGTCGCCGGCGATGTTGAAGGTGCCGCTGTTGAGCGTCCCCCGCCGAGGTTCGTGCGAGCCGAGCCGCAGCACCTCGATCACGTCGTCCTCGTGGACGAACTGCAGGCGCGGGTCGTAGCCGAACACGGTCGGCAGGACCGGCAGCGAGAAGTACGAGGCGAGCGGGGTCTCCGCGGTCGGGCCGAGGATGTTGGCGAACCGCAGCACGCACACGGCGACGTCGGGCCGCCGCCGGGCGAATCCGCGGACGTACCCCTCGACCTCCACGGTGTCCTTGGCGAACCCGCCGCTGGGCAGCGACTTGGCCGCGGTGGTCTCGGTGAACACGGCGGGATCGCGGGGCGCGGAGCCGTACACGTTGGTGCTGGACTTCACGACGAGCCGCTTCACGTTCGGCGACTTCTGGCAGGCGCCGAGCAGCTGCATCGTCCCGATGACGTTGGTCTCCTTGACCGTGGTCCGGCTGCCGCTGCCGAGCGCGGTGGCCGTCACGTCCAGGTGTACGACCGTGTCGGCGCCGGTCTCGGCGAGGACCCGCGCGACGGTGGGCTGCCGGATGTCGGCCTGGATGAAGTCCGCGCCGCCGAGATGGTGTTCGGGCCGCACGGCGTCCACCGCGATCACCCGGTCCACGTCCGGGTCACGCTGGATCCGTCGTACGAACCGGCCCCCCAGCTGACGGGCCACCCCGGTCACCAGCACGACCTTGCCCAAGATCAGCGCCTTCCTTCCGCACTAGGTCCGGTCCTACCCTGCCGCATCGCCCACCTTGCCGGGTTCCCCGCCGCGGGCCAACTTAGCGGGTCGGTGTTGCGCTGTGATGACCACCCGATGCGCCAGGTGACGGCACCGGCCGGTCGTACGACCGGATCGGCCACGTTCGCGTCCGGGCACACGCACGGGGTTCAGCCAGTCGCACGGGAAGCCGACATGCGTGTGGCCCCCCGGCCGGTAACCGGCTGGGGGGCCACACCACGCTTTCGCGGCTCGCGTCGAGCGAACTTACTTCTTGTTACGACGCTGAACGCGCGTGCGCTTGAGCAGCTTGCGGTGCTTCTTCTTGGCCATCCGCTTGCGCCGCTTCTTGATAACAGAGCCCACGACTACCCTCGCTCACTTCTCATCACTCGGTGCTGGGCGCCATGGGCCCATACGACCTACGAGGGGCTAGCCTACCCGCCCGAGCGCTGAGGTCGTAATCGAGGCGGCGGAGGGACCCCGGAGTGCCCTGTGATGCGGATCCCCCCGCCCTGCCGTCAGCCGGTTTCCACCCCCACGTAGCTCTCGCGGAGGTACTCGTGAACCGCCTGCTCCGGGACACGGAAGGACCTTCCGACCCGGATGGCGGGCAGATGACCGCTGTGCACCAGCCGGTACACGGTCATCTTCGACACTCGCATCACCGAGGCGACTTCCGCCACGGTAAGGAACTGAACCTCGTTCAGAGGCCTCTCGCCAGCTGCAGCCATGACACACCTGAACCTTCCGCACTCGACTCGACGGCCACCGGCTTCCCCTTCCGGTGACTCTTCGTCGCTGCGTGCTCACTCCCCAATGTAGGGGCGGGTGATGCGAGTGGGGAAGAGGTGCACCCATCGGCGGCCTACTGTGACAGACATGCCCGATTGAGTACGTAGTGGGTGAGCGGCAGGTAGGAGCCGGCGCGCACGCCGTCATCAAGCGGAACGGCGACGGACACGGTCCCCTCGGCCTGCCCGACGAAGAGCGCGGGATCGTCGGTGTCCGCCGGCCCGATCGCCTCGAACCCCAGCTGACCTGCTCCGCAGACCCAGCCGTGGTCCCCGATCACCAGATCCGGCAGCGGCCCGCCGGCCTCCGCGGCCGCCGCCAGCGCCAGTCGAACCGGGAGGGGTGAGTGCGTGTGCACGCCGGTCGCACCACCGGGGCGCTCGGACCCGGGTTCCCGCACCAACCCGACACCGCGTACGTAGGCGAGGTGGTGCGTACGTAGACCGAACCGGGTCGTTATGTCGACACAGCGACCCTGCGCCGGGGTGAGAACAACACATCCCGCCGCCGACAGGGCGTCTGCGATCCCTGCGTAGAACCCGAGCAGCCGGTGCGGATGACCGGTCCCGAGCAGCACGGCCCCACCACGTTGGGCGACCACGGCGAGCCGCTCGGCGAACGCGTCCAACGCGAGAAGCGTCAGCTCGGGATCGATCACATCATGCCCTGAAACGTGCTCCGGATCGGCCGAAACCCCACACTTCTCCGCCATGAGCGAGATCAACTCCCGCTCCGACCAGACCCCTTCGGGGTCGATCCCGATCAACACCCGAGGATCCCGGGCCGCGAACGCCCGATACCGCCGAAGGCTCCCCTCACGCTCGGTCCCCACCACCCCCGCCAGCCCCACCCGAACCAGATATTCCGCCATACCAGCCCGACTCAACACCCTGAAATCCTCCCGAACACCCCCCTCCCCCGTCCCCGACCCCCCCCCCGAAGCCCCCACGGTCGGCGTAAGACCGTCCCCCCATGGCAGGAAAACCGAGCGCGGGGCAGAGCCGGATCCTCTGACGGCGGCTCGGGGCAGAACCCCGACGAAGGTGCGGAGCCCCGACGAAGGTGCGGGGACCGGTCGCACCACCGGGGCCCTCGGGCCGGCACTCCACAAGGCACTCGGCTCAGTCCCCCCACAAGGGCACTGGGACCGGAACCCTCACAGGGGCCCTCGGGCCGGAACCCCCGCAAGGGCACTGGGGCCACCGCCCCTGGCCGGTCCAGGAGCGAGCCCCTCGTCGGTGCTCGGGACGGGGTCCCTGACGGAGTACCGGGGCAGGAGCCCCCACAGGACACAGGACCGGGCCCCTCACAGGGGCGCGGAGGCCGGAGTCCCCGCCGGGGTCCAGGGGCCGGAGTCCCCGCCGGGGCCGAAGGGGCGGAGCCCCCGGGGACGGAAACGGACAAGGGCGGCGGGGGCGACCCCCTCGCCCTCGCCGCCCCCTACGCCAGCAACCCCCGCAACGGAAACGCCGCCCGCCGAGTCGCCAGCACCGCCTGGTCCAAGCGGTCCGCGGGGTCGTACCCCGCCTCCCAGTCCCCCCAGGACAGCGGCCACCGCCCATCAGTCATCCGCACCGGCCCCAACTGCCGCGTACGGGCGAACACCTCCCGCCGCCACCCCTCGGGAATCACCGTCTCCGGCACCACGGGCCGCCCCGCCGCGATCCCCACCAGATGCGTCCACGACCGCGGCACCACCTCCACCACCGCGTAACCACCGCCCCCCAAGGCGACCCACTTCCCCCCGGCGTACTCGTGGGCCAGCTCATGACAGGCGATCTGCACGGCCCGCTGCGCATCCAACGACACCGCCAGATGAGCCAGCGGATCCTCGAAATGCGTATCCGCCCCGTGCTGGGTGACCAGCACATCCGGCCGGAAATCAGCGACCAGCTCCGGCACCACGGCGTGAAACGCCCGCAGCCACCCCGCATCCCCCGTCCCCGCCGGCAGAGCCACGTTCACCGCGGCCCCCTCCCCGTCCCCCGCCCCGGTCTCCTCCGGCCACCCGGTCTGCGGGAACAGGGTCCGGGGATGCTCGTGCAGCGAGATCGTCAGCACCCGCGGGTCCTCCCAGAAGGCCGCCTGCACGCCGTCCCCGTGATGCACGTCGACATCCACGTACGCGACCCGCCGGGCTCCCAGCTCCAGCAACCGCGCGATGGCCAACGACGCGTCGTTGTAGACGCAGAACCCCGCCGCGCCCCCGGGCATCGCATGATGCAACCCGCCCGTGAAGTTCACCGCGTGCAGCGCGTCCCCCCGCCACACCGCCTCCGCCGCCCCCACGGACAGCCCGGCGATCAACGAGGACACCTCGTGCATCCCGGCGAAGGCCGGATCGTCCACCGTGCCGAGCCCGTACGACACGTCCGCCGCCCGCGGATCGACGGAGGCGGCCTTCACGGCCTGGATGTAGTCCTCCCGGTGGACGAGCCGCAGCGTCGAGTCACCCGCCGGCTTGGCGGAGACGATCTCCACCTCCCGGTCGAGCCCCAGGGCGTCGACCAGTCGCCGGGTCAGGGCCAGCCGTACCGGATCCATCGGGTGGTCCGGACCGAAGTCATACCCCGTTACTGCCTCGTCCCACATCAGGTGTGCGCGGCCGCTCATGCCCGCCACCGTATCGGTCGGGTTGAGGCGTGAACGACCTGGCGTACCCGAACGTCACCAGCACCAACACCATCGGCACAGCCATCGCTCCCCGGTAGCTCCACGCGTCCCCCAGCGCCCCGACCAGCGGCGAACCGATCAGGAAGCCGACGTAGTTGAAGACGTTGAGCCGAGCGACGGCCGCGTCCGAGGCTCCCGGGAACAGCCTCCCCGCCGCCGCGAACGTCTGCGGCACCAGCACGCACAGCCCCAGTCCCACCAGCGTGAACCCGCCCGTCCCGGCCCAGGCCCCCGGCGCGACGGCCACCACCGCGAACCCCGCCGCCGCCACCGACGCCCCCACCCGTACGACCGCGACGGCCCCGTACAGCCGCACCCCGAGGTCTCCGACGGCCCGCCCGAACAGCGTGGTGACCATGTAGAGGTTGTACGGGACGGTCGCCAGCTGTTCGGAACTCCCGAGGACGTCCTGGAGGTACTTCGCACTCCAGTTGGAGACGGTCGAGTCCCCGATGTACGCGAAGGTCATCACCAGGCACAACGGCAACAGCGCCTTGAAGACGACACCCTCGCTCCGCTCCGCCCCGTCCGCCGCGGGGACGGCCTCACGTCCGCCGCCGTCCGCGTCGACGTACCACCGGCTCCCCACCAGCACGGCAGGCAGCAGCACCAGCACCACCGGCAGGTACGACACCCACAGCGCGAGGTGCCAGTGTGCCCCGGCCCACGCCAGTGAGGCCCCCAGGATGCCGCCGAGGCTGTACACCGCGTGGAAGCCGAGCATGATGCTCCGCCCGTACTCGCGTTGGAGGCTCACCCCGAGCATGTTCATCGAGGCGTCCAGCGCTCCCACGGCGAGCCCGAACAGCGCGAGCGCGACACCCAGCTCGGCCATCCGCTCCCCGGCCCCCACCCCGAGCAGCGCGAGCAGCACGACCGGCTGGGACCAGCGCAGCAGCCGGCTGGGCGGTATCCGCTTCACGAGCCGCTCGGTGGCCACGCTCCCCGCCCCGGCCAGGACCGGTACGGCGGCGAGGAAGACGGGCAGCAGCGCGTCGGAGACCCCGTACCGGTCCTGGACGGCCGGGATCCGGGTCACGAGCAGCGCGAAGGCGACGCCCTGGGCGAAGAAGCCGAACGCCAACGAGGCCCTACCGCGCCGCAGCACTTCTGTCATGGCGGCGAGCGTAGGGCCCCGGCGTACTCGTGGGTAGATCCAGCCAAAGATGAGTTCTTATCAGCTTTGCCGCAGGGCTCACCTCAGCAGGTCGGCCAACTCCCCCATGTCGGCGAAGAGTCCGGTGGCACCGGCGAGCTTCGCGGCCGGTGTCATCGCGGTGAACCCGTACACGTCCATCCCGGCCGCCACGGCCGCCCGCACCCCGAGCGGGCTGTCCTCGACGACCACGCATCTCTCCGGCGTCACCCCCATCCGCTCGGCCGCGTAGAGGAAGAGGTCCGGCGCCGGCTTCCCCTTGCCCACGTCCTGCGCACTGAAGATCCGTGCGTCCTCGAACCACCGGTCCAGCCCGGTCGTCCGGTGCCCCACCCGTATCCGCTCGTGGCTCCCGGAGGAGGCGACACAGTACGGCATCCCGTCCGCGGAGAGCTTCTCCAGCACGTCGGTCACCCCGGCCACGGGCCGCAACTCCCGCTCGAACGCGGCGAACACCCGGGCGTGAAAGACATCGTCGAAGTCCGCCGGCAACCGTTCCCCGGTCCGCTCCAGAACCAGGTCGTGGATCCGGTGCATGGCGGACCCCATGTAGTCCCGGACGGAGTCCTCGTACGAGGTCGGGTGCCCGAGTTCCGTGAGGTAGGCGGCCAGCAGCCGGTTGGAGATCGACTCACTGTCGACGAGCACACCGTCATTGTCGAAGACGACCAGGTCGTAGCGCATGAATCGATCCTAGAACGCGAAAAGTCCCGTGAACGCAGGAGACCCCCGTGCCATCGGCACGGGGGTCTCCCGGAATGATTGTTCGGCGGCGTCCTACTCTCCCACAGGGTCCC